>CBFGNA010000567.1:0-1993 GCA_965650045.1 uncultured Polaromonas sp. | reverse complement strand
TGCTGCTGACGGTGCAAAAGGCCCAGGACGAAAACACCATTGCCGTGGTGGACGACCTGAACCAGGCGATCCGGGACCTCCAGCCCCAGTTGCCGGCCGGCATGCGGCTGGAGCTGATCTCGGACGGGTCCCGCGCCATCCGCGTTGCGGTCGAGAACGTGCGCCGCACACTGATCGAGGGCGCGCTGCTGACCGTGCTCATCGTCTTTCTGTTCCTGAACTCCTGGCGCTCGACGGTGATCACCGGGCTGACGCTGCCGATCTCCATCATCGGCACGTTTTTGTTCATGAACATGTTCGGATTCACCATCAACATGATCACGCTGATGGCGCTGAGCCTGTGTGTGGGCCTGCTGATCGACGATGCCATTGTGGTGCGCGAAAATATTGTGCGCCATGTGCAGATGGGCAAGCTGCCCTACCACGCAGCCCTGGACGGCACCCAGGAAATCGGCCTGGCCGTGCTGGCCACCACCTTTTCCATCGTGGCGGTGTTCCTGCCGATTGGTTTCATGGGCGGCATCATCGGCAAATTTTTTCACGAGTTCGGCGTCACCATCGTGGCGGCGGTGCTGATCTCGATGTTTGTCAGCTTCACACTGGATCCGATGCTGTCGAGCATCTGGCACGACCCCAGCATTGAGGCGCACGGCAAGCACCACGCACCCGTCACTTTTTACGACAAGACCATAGGCCGCGTGACCGCATGGTTTGAACGCGCCACCGACACGCTGGCCGAAACCTACCAGCGCATCCTGCGCTGGTCATTGATGCACAAGCTGGCGACGCTGGGTCTGGCGGGGGCCATCTTCGTCGTCAGCATTTTCATGGTGCCCTTGCTGGGCACGGAGTTTGTGCCCAAGGCCGATTTTTCCGAAACCTCGCTGACGTTCTATACCCCGGTTGGGTCCTCGCTTGAAGCGACCGAGGCGAAGGCCGCGCAGGTCGAGACCATCGTGCGCGAATTTCCGGAAGTGAAGTACACCCTGGCCACCATCAATACCGGCAACGCCCAGGGCAAGATGTATGCAAGCCTCTACATCCGCCTGGTGGACCGCAAGGCGCGCAGCCGCAGCGTGGACGAGTTGTCAGGGGTGCTGCGGGAGCGCCTCCAGCGGGTGGCGGGCATCACCGTCACGCATGTGGGCCTGCTCGATTCGGTGGGTGGGAACAAGCAGGTGGAGTTTTCGCTGCAGGGCCCCGACCTCAAGGAGCTGGAGCGCCTGACCCGGCTGGCGACGGAACGCATCGCCAACATCCCCGGCCTGGTGGACCTCGACTCCAGCCTCAAGCCGGACAAGCCCACCATCGAGATCGCCGTCAGGCGCGAGGCGGCCTCTGACCTGGGCCTGACCGTGTCGCAGATTGCCACGTCCCTGCGCACACTGGTGGCCGGGCAGACCGTGGGCAACTGGCGCGCGCCGGATGACCAGACCTACGACGTGAACGTCCGCCTCTCGCCCGACGCCCGCAATGCGCCGCAGGATCTGGAAGGTCTGCCTTTCCTGAGCAGCGCCATCGGCAGCAACCCCGATGGATCGGCACGCACCGTGCGCCTGGGGCAGCTTGCCACGCTGAAAGAAGCCACCGGCCCCAACCAGATCAACCGGCGTGACCTGACGCGTGAAGTGGCCATCAACGCCAATGTGTACCAGCGCTCGGCCGGCGAGGTGTCCAATGACATCCGGACCGCGCTGGACGGCATCAGCTTTCCGCCCGGCTACCGCTACCAGTTTGGCGGTTCGACCAAAAACATGGCTGAATCCTTCGGCTACGCGATTTCCGCCCTGGTGCTGGCCATCCTGTTCATCTACATGATTCTGGCGAGCCAGTTCAAGAGCTTTCTGCAACCGCTGGCGCTGATGACCGCCCTGCCGCTGACCCTGATCGGCGTGGTGCTGGCCCTGCTGCTGTTCCGCTCCACACTGTCGATGTTTTCCATCATTGGCGTGGTCATGCTCATGGGACTGGTCACCAAAAATGCCATCTTGCT
>CBFGNA010000566.1:0-2008 GCA_965650045.1 uncultured Polaromonas sp. | reverse complement strand
TGGGCCACGGCCGAATTGAGCAGCACCGCGTCGTAACCAAGTTCCATGGCCTGCACCGCGTCGGCTGGTGAGCCGATGCCGGCGTCCACGATCAGCGGCACACCGGGCAGGCGCGCGCGCAGCGTGCGCAGCGCATGGGGGTTGACCAGCCCCTGGCCCGAGCCAATGGGCGCGCCCCAGGGCATGAGGATGCGGCAACCGGCGGCCAGCAGGCGCTGGCAGCTCACCAGGTCGTCGGTGCAGTAAGGGAAGACCTCGAAGCCGTCGCGCGCCAGTTCGGTCGCCGCGGTGATCAGCTCGAAAGGGTCGGGCTGCAGCGTGTGTTCGTCACCGACCACTTCGAGCTTGATCCAGTTCGTGCCGAACAGCTCGCGCGCCATCTGCGACAGGGTGATGGCCTCGCGGGCGCTGCGGCAGCCGGCGGTGTTGGGCAAGAGGCGGGCGCCGCTGGCCCGGATCATTGTGTAGAAGTCGTTTTGCGTGCTGGCGCCACCGGCTGCCATCTGGCGCTTGAGCCCGACGGTGACCACTTCGGCGCCGGAGGCAGCAATCGCGTCCTGCAGGACCTGCGGTGAAGGGTAACTGGCGGTGCCGAGGAAAAAGCGGCTGTTCAGTTCTGTATCTGCAATGCGAAACGTCATGGCGTGCTTAGCCTCCCGTGATGGCTTGAAAGGTGAAGACGGCGTCGCCGTCGGAAAGCAATGTGTTTGCACGCGCATCGCGCGCCACAAATTCGCCGTTGACGGCACTGGCAAATGAAGCGGCCGGCTGGCCGCTGGCTGCCAGCGCGTCGGCCAGCGTGCTGCCGGGCGGCAGTTGCCGCGGCTCGCCGTTGAAAGTGATGGTGATGGGGGTCATGCCAGGTCCTTGAGCGTTTGTTCAACCAGCGCCGGTGCAATCAGCCAGCCGTGGCGGAACAGGCCGTTGATGCGCACCAGGCCCGGCACCTGTTCAACGCGCGGCAGATTGTCGGGCAGGGCGGGGCGCAGGTTGCTTTCCGAATGCACGACGCGCGCCTCGGCCAGTTCGGGAACGATGCTGTGCGCCGCCGCCAGCAGCTCCACCATGCTGCGCAGCGAGATGGGCGAACGGTCCTCGCTTTCGATCTCGCTGGCGCCCACCACGATGTGATCGCCCGTGCGCGGCACCAGGTACACGCGGTGGCGCGGGTGCAGCAGGCGAAGCGGGCGATGTAATTGAACCCCCGGCGCATGCAGCCAGATGATCTCGCCGCGCACGCCCCGCACGTCCGGCGTGAAGCCGTCGCCCGGCGCGCGTTCCTGAGGGGCGGGGCGTGCGCCGGTGCCGCGCACGTCGAACACGCAGTCGAATTTTTTGACGTCTTGCGCCAGGTAGATTTCACCGGCCTGCAGCCGGCGTACCGTGGCGCCCCAGTGGAAACGCGCACCGGCCGCCGCAGCCGCCTGGGCCAGTGCGGCCATGGCCTGCACGCTGTTGATCTGGCCTTCGTGCGGCAGCAACCAGGCGTGGACCGCACCGTGCACAGCGGGTTCCAGTTCGCGCAGGGCAGGGGTGTCGAGGGCTTGCGGCGCATGCCCGGCTGGCGCCTTGTGGGCCAGCAGGTCCACCACTCGGCGGGCTGCGCCTTCGTCGCCACGGTGCGCGAGCAACAGGCTGCCGCGCTGGTGCAATTCGACCGGCTGGCCCAGCGCAGCCACGATGGCCGGCCACAGTTCGAGCGAGCGCAGGCCCAGCGCAAAAACATGGTCATCGGCCGACTCCAGTTCGGCCGTCGGGCTGAGCATGCCGGCGGCGGTCCAGCCCGCGGCATACACGCCGGCGGCCGGCGCTTGCGGGCCAAGCGCCGGGTCAAACACCTGGACCGAATGGCCGCGGCGCGCCAGCTCGAAGGCCAGCAGCCGCCCCAGTAGGCCGGCGCCCGCGATACCGATGTTCATGGCCAACGGTGGATCAAGGCCGCGGCATCGGGCCGTGGCGGGTGAAAAAAGAGGGAGCGGTCATCGGGGCATCCTTCCTGTGCACACAG
>CBFGNA010000565.1:0-2020 GCA_965650045.1 uncultured Polaromonas sp. | reverse complement strand
CATCATGGCCGAGGTGGACGCCGATGGCGAGGTGCTGGACGGCCAGCACCGCTACATGCTGCGCTTTGCGCCAGATGCACAACTCCAGGTGGACGCCTTCTGGTCCGTCACGCTCTACCAGCGCGAGGATTGCCTGCTGGCGCCGAATCCGATCAACCGGCATTCCATCGGCGACCGCACGCGGGGTCTGGTGCGGGATGCCGATGGTGGGCTCACGCTGTGTATCCAGGCGGACGATCCGGGTCAAGGCAGGAACTGGCTTCCTGCTCCCGCGGGCCAGGGCTTTTACCTGACCTTGCGGCTGTACCAGCCGCGCCGTGCGCACCTGGACGGCGAATTTGCCTATCCACCGGTCACCCGGGTGAAGCGGCGGCACGCCAGCGAGCGCGCCGGCGAGGACCTTGTGGCACCGGAGTTGCTATGAAAAAAGGAGCTGCCTGCGCTTGACTGGTGTGGGCTGCAGGCCTTTTTTGCTTGTAAATTCGGGGCGGGCCGGCAACGGCCGGGGAAGCCTCAGTGGTGGTGCCCGTGCTCGCCATGCACATGGCGGTGTGCAATTTCTTCGGCGCTGGCGGCGCGCACATCGGTGACCGCCAGGGAAAAGCGCAGCGCCTTGCCGGCCAGCGGGTGGTTGCCGTCGAGCAGAACAGTGTCGCCCTTGATCTTCACCACGGTGAAGACGATGGACTTGCCGTCTTCGCCGCGGCCTTCGAGCTGGCCGCCGACCTTGACGCCGGGCGGGAACTGCTTTTTGGAAATGGTCTGGACCAGGCTTTCGTCGCGCAGGCCGAACGCATCTTCGGGCTGCAGCTCCAGCGTGGTCTGGTAGCCGGTGGTCTTGCCCTGCAGGGCTTCCTCGATTTTTGGCAAGGTGTTGCCGTAACCGCCATGCAGGTAGACCATGGGGGTTTTGCTGTCTTCAATGAGTTTGCCTTGCAGGTCCGCAACTTTGAAGCGCAAGCTGACGGCGGTGTCTTTGTCGATGTTCATGGGGGCTCAAAACCGGAAGTGGGGAGATGGCCCCATTTTCGCCCAAAGGCGGGCCGGCGCGCAGAACGCCATGAGCAAGTATGCTGGGACAGATGTCATCAACGTGCGCCCCTTCTTCATGAACTTTCCTGCCTGCCCGCTGTTTGCGGCCGCCGCCTGCCTGACGGTGGCACTGGCTGCGCCGGTGGCGGGCCAGACCCTGACGCCCATCAACGTGACGGCGACCCGCACCGAGTTGCCGCCTTTTGAGGTTCCCGCGTCCGTGGACGTGCTGGACGGCGAGCGTATCCGGGGCGATGGCCGGGCACAGCTCAACCTGTCGGAAAGCCTGGCGCTGCTGCCCGGCCTGCTGGCGCGCGACCGGCAGAACCAGGCCCAGGATCTGCAGCTGTCGGTACGCGGCTTTGGCGCGCGTTCCACCTTCGGCGTGCGCGGTGTGCGCCTCTACGTGGACGGCATCCCGGCGACCATGCCCGACGGTCAGGGCCAGCTTTCGCACATCGACCTGGCCTCGGTGGGGCGGCTGGAGGTCCTGCGCGGGCCGTTTTCGGTGCTGTACGGCAACTCCTCGGGCGGCGTGATGCAGGTGTTCACCGCAGAGGGCCAGGGCCCGCCGGTGCTGGGCGGCAGCGTGGCGGCCGGCTCTGACGGTTTGCGCCGGGCCGATGTCAAGGCCAGCGGCGCTGCCGGACCCATGGGCTACGTGCTCAGTGCCGGGCGCCTGCGCACGAACGGCTTTCGCGAACACAGCGCGGCCGAGCGGGACGGCGCCAACATGCGGCTGGACTGGGCGCTGGCGGGCGACAGCAGCTTGAGCCTGCTGGCCAACAGCCTGAAGGTGGACGCCCAGGACCCGCTGGGACTGAGCCGTGCACAGTTCGATACCGCACCGCGCAGCGCCGATCCGGCGGCCACGACCTTCAACACCCGCAAGACCGTCAGCCAGCGGCAAATCGGGGCGGTGTACGAACGAAAAGTGAATGCCGACAACCAGCTGCGCCTGATGCTTTATGGCGGTGAACGCGCCACC
>CBFGNA010000564.1:0-2020 GCA_965650045.1 uncultured Polaromonas sp. | reverse complement strand
TGGCGGTCTGGGCGACGGGAATGCGTGAGCCCACATCCAGGCTCAGGGTGAGCGCCGATTCGCTGCGGCAGTTCTCCACATAAATCATGCTGAGCCGATCACGTATGCCCAGCGACACCATGGCCTGCGAACTGTCGGCCAGCTCCTGCATCAGCGGCCGCGCGATCTGGCGCATGTCCATGCGCGCCAGCATGGCACCTCCCAGCGCCAGCACGGCGCTGCCGAGGCGGTAACCGGCCGCTCCCTTGCCGTCGCTGGCCGGCACCAGATAACCCTGGCGCGTCAGGGTGTAGGTCAGCCGCGAAATCGTTGACTTCGGCAAACCGCAGCGCCGGGCCAGTTCCTGGTTGCCGAGCATGCGGTCCCGTGATCGAAACGCGCTGAGAACCTCCAGCCCGCGTGCGAGGGCCGTCACGAAATGACGGTCCTCCTTGGCCTGGACCGGCTTGGCCGGGGGCCGGGTTGAAGCGGAGGGTTGGCGTGTGGGTGTCGTCATGATGGCATTAGTTCTGCACAGTGGAATTTTCATTCTAACCCCGCCAGAAACACTGTCGCCTGTGTGCCTCGATGAGGGCATGCCCCTAGACATGACGATGCGGCCGCCTCACAGAATGCGGTAGCCACTTGGTGGCAGATTATTCTGCACAGCAGAATTCATAAAACCCGAGGAGAAACCCCATGATTCTGAACAACAGGCACTGGTTCGCCGTGCTCGCCCTGGCGGCCACACTGGTCCAGGCCGCCCCCGCACGCGAGGACATCGTGATCGGCCAGGTGGCGCCGCTGACCGGCACCATTGCCGGAACCGGCAACGAATACGTGGCCGGCGGCGCCGCCTACTTCGCCTGGGTCAATGACAACGGCGGCATTTACGGCCGCAAGATCCGCGTCTCGCTCAAGGACGACAGTTACAAGCCGGACCAGACCCTGGCCCTGACGCGGCAAGTGCTGGCCGAGGACAAGCCGCTGGCCCTGTTCGGTTTTGTCGGCACCGGCAACGTGCTGGCGCTGAACAAAAACCGCGTGCTCGAAGACGCCGGCATCGCGCTGCTGGCGCCCTACACCGGCGCGCAGGATCTGCGCGAACCCACGAACCCGAACATCTTCCACATCCGCGCCAGCTACACCGACGAAACCGCGCGCATGGTGGAACACCTGCACACCATCGGCCTGCGCCGCTTCGCCGTGATGTACCAGGACGACCCTTTCGGCAAAAGCGGGCTGGCGGGCGCAGAAACCGCGCTGCAAAAACTCGGCCTGCAGGCGGTGGCCAAAGGCGGTTACGACCGCACCAAGCCCGAGGAAGTGGATGCCGCCGTGGCCGCCATCGCACCGGCCAACCCCGACGCCATCATCATGGTCTCGGTCAACCGGGCGTCCGCTGCCTTCATCAAGAAGATGCGTGCCCAGGGCAGCAAGGCCCGGCTGTTCAGCATCTCGGTGGTGAATTTCAAGGAACTGCTGAAAAACGCCGGCGAGGACAATGCGCGCGGCATCGGCATCTCCCAGGTCATGCCCTACCCCTATTCCACGCTGGCGCCGGTGGCGCGCGAGTTCCAGACCCTGATGGCCAAATACCAGCCGGGCAAGGTGATCTCCTATGCCAGCATGGAATCCTTCATCGCCGCGAAGATTCTGGTGGAGGCCATCCGCCGCAGCGGCGCCGACCCGACACGCGCCAAGATCATCACCCAGCTCGACAAAATGAACAGCTACGATGCCGGCGGCTTCAAGGTGAGTTTTTCACCGGACAACCATGTGGGCTCGAAATTTGTCGAAGTGACGGTGATTGGCCGCGACGGCAAGCTGCTGCGATAAAACCCCGGGGCCGCGTCAGGCGGCCGCGCGGCGCACTTCCAGGATTTCGTAATCGATGGCTTCGCGGTAAACCTTGGGGTCGCTCAGGGCCAGATGCAGCAATATCTTTGCCGCTTGCGCCTTGATCACACGGCCCATCAGGGCGCCCACAAGCACCATCGGCAAGCCCCACCAGAAAAAGCCGGACAGCGCCAGCGCTGCG
>CBFGNA010000563.1:0-2031 GCA_965650045.1 uncultured Polaromonas sp. | reverse complement strand
CGCCAAGCTGCCCGACGGTCAGCCCGATCCGGGGCTGATGTTTGCGGACGGCGGCGCCGGCCAGACGCTGGATGCCTTCGTCAAGGCGGTCGGCGGTCCGCGTCACACGGCGCGCGAGACCGACCCGCCACGCGTGTGAGGCGTGTGAACGCATGAAAAAAGCGGCCTTGAGGCCGCTTTTTTTTGGGGGACAGGTGTTGCCCGGGAAAGGCTTATTCCACCTTGGCCTTGTCGCGCAGGCCCTGCTGGAAGGCGGCCAGTTTTTGCTGCTGCATCTGCTGGGCGATTTGCGGCTTGAGTTCTTCAAACGGGGGCAGGGTGGCGGTACGAATGTCGTCCACGCGGATCACGTGGTAGCCGAACTGTGTTTTGACCGGGGTGTCGGTGGTTTGCCCCTTGCCCAGCTTGGCCATGGCTTCCGAAAATTCGGGGACATAGCTGCTGGGGTTGGCCCAGTCGAGATCGCCGCCATTGGCGCCGGAGCCCGCATCCTTGGATTGCTTCTTGGCGATGTCTTCAAACTTGCCGCCTTTTTTCAGGCTGGCAATGATGGCCTTGGCTTCGTCTTCCTTTTCGACCAGGATGTGACGGGCCTTGTACTCCTTGCCGCCGTTGGCTGCGACGAACTTGTCGTATTCGGCCTTGAGGTCGGCATCGGTCACCGGATTTTTCTTCTGGTAGTCGGCAAAGAGCTCGCGGATCAGGATGGCCTGGCGCGCCAGCTCCATCTGAACCTTGAAGTCGTCGGTGGCAGACAGGCCGAGCTTCTCGGCTTCCTGCATGAACACCTCGCGCGCAATCACTTCTTCGCGGATCTGGGCCTGAATTTCAGGGGTCACCGGGCGGCCGGAGCGTGCCAGTTGCTGCGACAGGGCCTCCACACGCGATTTGGGAACCGCCTTGCCGTTGACGATGGCCACGTTCTGCGCAAACGCGCCGGAAGCGCCCAGTGCCAGGAGGCTGGTCAGGGCGCTTGCCAGTAAAAGGGATTTTTTCATGAGTTTCCTTGGGGTGATTCGGTTGATCCGCTTGCCGCCCCATCGGGCTGCGGCAGGCAATCAGGGGACTTCGATGATTTCGATGGCCAGCGCATGCAGGCCCTCGTCAATGAAATTTTGCAGTGCATCATACACAAGCCGGTGCCGCGCCACGCGGCTCTTGCCTGTAAAGACCGGGCTGGAAATGCGCACGCGAAAATGGCTGCCAAATCCCTGCGAATTGGCCCCGGCGTGGCCCGCGTGCAGCGCACTTTCGTCAATCACTTCGAGCTGGACGGGCGCCAGTCGCGCGCGCAACTGCTCCTCCATGCGGGCGGCGTGAACGGGTTGCGGGGCGAGCGAAGGCGACATGCTCAGGCCTTGACGTGTTTGTTCAGGAACACCGCCTGCGCCATCACAAAAACCGCCATCAGGCCGAGGCCGCCGAACAGCTTGAAGTTGACCCAGGTGGCGGTTGAGAAGGTGAAGGCCACCCAGAGATTGAGCAGGCCCATCACCGCGAAAAACCCGATCCAGCTGTAGTTGACCTTGCGCCAGACCGCATCAGGCAAGTCCAGCTGGGCGCCCATGAGCTTCTGGATGCCGTTCTTGTTGAACAGCAACTGGCCGGCCAGCAAAGCGCCACCCATCACCCAATAAAGCACGGTGGGCTTCCATTTGATGAAGGCTTCGCTGTGGAAGTAGATGGTGGCGCCGCCAAGCAGCGTCACCAGGCCCAGGCTGACCCACAACATGGTGTCAATCTTGCGGCCGCGTGCCACCAGCCACAGGATCTGCGCCAGCGTGGCCAGGATCACCACCACGGTGGCCAGCAGCACCGGCGCTTCCGCCGTGCCGACCACGCCCCCGGAGACCATGAAGCCCAGCCAGTCGGTGGCCGTGCGCGCCGCCCATTCGGTGTGGCCCTCGGCGTACTTGAACATGCCGAAAAACAGCACGATGGGGAGGAAGTCGAAGAGGATTTTCATACAAAGATTATCGCCCGCCGGTTGTGTGCTTCGAGCCTTCGGCAGCTGTCTGCGCCTTGCACCGG
>CBFGNA010000562.1:0-2038 GCA_965650045.1 uncultured Polaromonas sp. | reverse complement strand
GCGCACCGCCGGCGCCACCGTGATCAACACCTCGTTGCCGCCAAAGCTGCGGCCCTGCAGCTGCACCGTGGCCATGCGTTCGGCCTTGGTGAAGGTCAGCAGGCTCAGTTTGGAAAACGAGCTGGAGGTCAGCGTCCAGCCGGCGCCGGGCATGCTGTCGCGGAACCAGGCGAACACGGTCTGCGGCTCGCCCGAGACCGCCAGGCTCAGCCGGCCGGTCCAGCTGGCGCCCGTGCCCATGACCAGCGTGTCTTGCTGTTTGATGACCGCGTCCTGGGGCAAGGGCACATCGCCGGCGAGTTGTTTGGCGATGTTGCCGCTGACGGTGCTGTCGTTGGCGATGGGCGCATTGCCCATGTTGCTGCAGGCCAGCATCAGGCAGGCGGTGAGCAACACGAGCAGGGTTTTGAGGGCGGTCATGGCTGGAAGCTCCCGGAGTGGCAACAGCGCCTGGGGCCGGTGGCCGCAGGCAGCGCGATTGTAGCGGTGGCTGCAGACGCGGTATGCTGGTTCCCGACGCGTGTGCAAGCCCTGCCGGCGTTGATGTTTTTCGAGGAACGCCATGCCCCGCCTTCGCCGATACGCCCTTGCCGTGTTCATGCTGGCCGCCGTGGCCTGCGCCTGGCTGGCGCCCCTGGATGCGCCTGCCACCGCGCAGGTGGACGCCGGCCTGAAACGCGCGCTGATCAGCTTCTCCTCGGCCCGGGCGCTCAACGCCGTGATCTCGGTGGCGCAGGGCACCGAGCTGTCGGTGCAGCCGCTGGGCGTCGGCGTCACCCTCACGCCCGGGCAGTTGCTCGATCCGGTCAATGACCTGGTGGAGAAGTTTTCGACACTGATGCTGGCCGCCAGCGTAGCTTTTGGCGTGCAGAAGGCGCTGATCGCCATGGGCGGCTACTGGGTGGTCTCGCTGGCGCTGAGCGTGCTGGCGCTGGGCTGGGCCTGGCTGTCCCTGCGGCAGCAGCCTGTGCCTGCCTGGCTGTCGCGCGCGCTGGTGATCGCACTGATGCTGCGTTTTGCGATTCCCGTGGTGACGCTGGGCAGCGACCTGCTGTGGCAAAAATTCCTGGCGCCCGACTACCAGGCCAGCCAGCAGCTGATCGACACTTCCTCCACACAAGCGGCCAAACTGGCTCCGCCGCAGGTAACGGAAAGCCAGGGTGTGCTGGACCGGATCAAGGGCTGGCTGGCCGAGAATGCCAATGTGAAGGCGCGCTTCGAGGCGCTCAAGCAGGCCGCCGAGCAGGCCACCGAACACATCATCCGGCTGATCGTCATCTTTTTGCTGCAGACCCTGGTGATTCCGCTGCTGCTGCTCTGGGCGTTGTATGCTGTGGTCAGAGGCGTGTTCGAGCGTGCCGGGCGGTGGCCCCGGATGGCCCGGCAAAGCCCATGAATCAGGATGAGGTGGCCAGCACCTAAGATAGGTGCTCTTTTATCTGGAACCAAAGGCCCATGCCCAACATTGCAAGTGTTTTGAAAGAAGAGATCGCGCGCGTCGCCCGCAAGGAAGTGCGCACCGACACGCAGCCCCTGAAAAAGTCCTCGGCGACACACCGCTCCGACATTGCTGCCTTGAAACGCCGCATTGCCGCGCTGGAGCAACTCGTCAAACGTCTGGGCAAGCAGTCAGGTGCCAAAGTGGCCGCGCCCCAGGCCGGCCCGCCGGCCGGCAGTTTCCGTTTCAGCGCCAGCGGGCTGATGGCGCAAAGAAAGCGCCTGGGGCTGTCGGCTGCGGAGGCCGGCAAGCTGCTCGGGGTTTCTGACCAGTCTGTCTACAAGTGGGAAAACGGCAAAACCCGCCCGCGCGCCAGCCAGTTCGCGGCCATTGCCGCGCTGCGCAGCCTGAGCAAGAAGCAGGCTGCCGCCCGCTTGGCCGGCTGAGGGCCAGCGGATTCTGCGCCGCCGCCCATGCGCCACGACCACGAACGCCTGGAAGCCCTGCGCCGGCTGGCTGTGCTCGACACGGCCGCCGAGGTGGTTTACGACGACCTGACCCGCACGCTTGCCAAGGCCTTCGATGTGCCGATCTCGATGG
>CBFGNA010000561.1:0-2047 GCA_965650045.1 uncultured Polaromonas sp. | reverse complement strand
GTTCCCGCCAGGAAGGGCGGGCTCAGGGAGGATGACCTGGTCTGGGAGATCTTCCGGGTACCCGGCAAACAAGCCACACGCTACAGCTATGTGCGGCACGAAGGCCGGGACTCGGTGCGCGCTGTGGCGGATGCAGCGGGCAGCATTCTGCGGCACCGCCATCGCATCGAGCCTGCCGACCTGGGCAACATCAGTTTTTCGTGGAATGTGCCGACGCCCGGGGCCGATACCAATGCGTCGCTGGCGACACTGGAAGATGTGCCGGTGCGCGTGGTGCTGGCCTTCGAGGGCGACCGGTCCCGTTTTTCCGTCAAGAATGCCTTGTTGTCGGAGTTGAGCCTGCTGCTGACCGGCGAAGAACTGCCTTTTGCGACCCTGATTTACAGCTGGTCGCGCGTGAACAAGCCCGGCGATGTGGTGCTCAATGACCGCACCGACCGCATTCGCAAGATCGTGGTGGATGCGGGCGACCGCGGTTACAACCAGTGGTTAAGCCACGAGCGCGACATCCGGGCCGATTACCGCAAGGCCTTTGGTGAGGAGCCCGGGGCCCTGCTGAGCTTTGCGGTGTTTACCGAAGGCGAAAAAAATGAGGGCCAGTTGCAGGCTTTTTATGGTCCGTTGAAGCTCTTGCCTGCGGCCGCGATGGCACAAAAATAGGCGGGCACCAGATCCGTACCCGGGGGCCATAAAAAAACCCGCAGGGCTCGCGCCCTGCGGGTTTTTTGTTGTCCGAAATCTGCGGACGGCGTAGCAGTAGCCGGATTACATGCCCATGTCGCCCATGCCGCCCATGCCGCCCATACCACCAGGCATGCCGCCGGCGCCGCCAGCGCCAGACTCGTCTTTCGGAGCCTCGGCCACCATGCACTCGGTCGTCAGCATCAGCGACGAGACGGAAGCTGCATTTTGCAGGGCCGTGCGGGTCACTTTCGTGGGGTCCAGGATACCCATGTCGATCATGTCGCCATAGGTGCTGTTGGCGGCGTTGTAGCCGTAGTTGCCCTTGCCGGCCAGCACGGCATTGACCACAACGCTTGGCTCTTCACCGGCGTTGGAGACGATGATGCGCAGCGGCTCTTCGATGGCGCGCAGGATCAGCTTGATGCCGGCGTCCTGATCAGCGTTGTCGCCCTTGATGGCGCCAGCAGCCTGCTTGGCGCGCAGCAGCGCCACACCGCCACCAGCCACAATGCCTTCTTCCACAGCAGCGCGGGTCGCGTGCAGGGCGTCTTCCACGCGGGCTTTTTTCTCTTTCATCTCGACTTCGGTGGCAGCGCCAACCTTGATCACGGCAACACCGCCGGCCAGCTTGGCCACACGTTCCTGCAGTTTTTCGCGGTCGTAGTCGCTGGTGGCTTCTTCGATCTGGACACGAACCTGCTTGACGCGGGCTTCGATGTCAGCAGCCGCACCGGCGCCGTCGATGATGATGGTGTTTTCCTTGCCGACTTCGATGCGTTTGGCCTGGCCGAGGTCAGCCAGCGTCACTTTTTCGAGCGTCAGGCCGACTTCTTCAGCGATGACCTTGCCGCCGGTCAGGGTGGCGATGTCTTCCAGCATGGCTTTGCGGCGGTCGCCGAAACCAGGCGCCTTCACAGCCACAACCTTCAGGATGCCGCGGATGGTGTTGACCACCAGCGTGGCCAGGGCCTCGCCTTCGACGTCTTCCGAGATGATCAGCAGCGGACGGCTGGACTTGGCCACCTGCTCCAGGGTGGGCAGCAGGTCACGGATGTTGCTGATCTTCTTGTCGTAGAGCAGCACAAACGGGTTGTCCAGAATCGCGGACTGCTTTTCAGGATTGTTGATGAAGTAAGGGGACAGGTAGCCGCGGTCAAACTGCATGCCTTCAACCACGTCGAGCTCGCTGTTGAGCGACTTGCCGTCTTCAACAGTGATGACGCCTTCCTTGCCAACCTTGTCCATCGCCTCGGCGATGATCTTGCCGACTTCGTCGTCGCTGTTGGCGGAAATGGTACCGACCTGGGCAATTTCCTTGCTGGTGGTGGTGGGCTTGGAGGCTTTTTTCAGCTCCTCGACCAGG
>CBFGNA010000560.1:0-2051 GCA_965650045.1 uncultured Polaromonas sp. | reverse complement strand
TGTCCGGAGCGACCATCCGGCGGGGCCGCGCGGCGGGCGGAAAATCAATCAGCTTTTCCATGGTGACCGGGGTGCTGGCTGGCGCCGCCAGTTTCCCGGGCGCTGGCAGTCGCGGCGGGCCTTCGCCCCGGCCCAGCTTGGCCCATGGCGGTTCGTAGGCCAGCGGATCGGCATACATGCCGGAAAAAAGCCGGCTGGTGAGGTAGCTGCCTGTCATGATCACGCCGAGCAGCAGGCAGACCGCGCCGGGCAGGCGAAACTCGCGCTGACTGATCGACATCAACAGCAGCGCCGTGCCGGCAAGCAGGATCAACAGGCCGATCAGGAAAACCGGGAAATACGGCGCCCCGCTGCGGGCGGGTGGAGCATACGGTCTGGCAGCCATAAACAATCTGGTTTGCTACTGTTTTGATAGCTGGTTATGCAGACTGGATAAGGGCTGAGAGCACTTTTCGCTTGAAGCCTGGGGCGGCTAACGCTTTCGGCTCTTGATCACGGTTTTGCCGGGGCTGCGTTTGGTCGCCGTGACCTTGCTGCGTGCCGGCGCCGAATGCCGGACCGCCTTGGGCTTGACCGGCAGGAACACAATCACCTGGTGCCCCATCTTGAAAGCCGCTTTGGGGCTGACATCGTTCCAGTCCGCCACGCTGGCGGCACTCAGGCCATAGCGCCTGGCGATGGTGGCGACGGTTTCGCCCTTGCGGGCCTTGACCACGGTGCGCCGCGTGACGATTTCCGGCGCAAAGGCCATTTGCGCGTTGTCTGCCACGTGGCCGGCGACGTCGCTGTCCGTCTTGGCCGTGCGCGGCACCAGCAGGGTGGAGCCGGCCTTGATCAGCATGCGCGGCGGGATGCTGTTGACGCCGCGCAGGTCGGCCTCGCTCATGCCGACGCGTTTGGCTGCGTCGCTGACGCTGAGTGTGGCGGGCGCGGTCCAGGCGGTCCAGCTCGCGTACTGGCCCTGGGAGTAGGCCTCGAAGTTGCGCTGGAAAATTTTGGCGTTGTCCCAGGGCAGCAGGATTTGCGGCGTGCCGGCCGCGATGATGACAGGGCGGTGGGCGGATGGATTGAGCGCCTTGAAGTCGGCGATGTCCACGTCGGCCAGTTTGGCGGCCAGCGCCACGTCGATGTCGCGCGTGATCAGCACCTGCTGGAAATACGGGTGGTTTTCGATCAGCGGCAGTTCGGCGCCGAAGGCCTGCGGGTTGGCCACGATGTTCTTGACGGCCTGCAGCTTGGGCACATACAGCCGCGTTTCGTCGGGCATGCGCAGGTCCTGGTAGCTGGTGCCGAGCCCGTCCTTTTTGTTCTTGGCGATGGCGCGGGCCACGCTGCCTTCGCCCCAGTTGTAGGCGGCCAGCGCCAGATGCCAGTCGCCGAACATGCCGTAGAGTTTTTGCAAATAGTCGAGCGCTGCGCGCGTGGAGGCCAGCACGTCACGGCGGTCGTCGCGGAAGGCGTTTTGCTTCAGGTCGAAGTATTTGCCGGTGGCCGGCATGAACTGCCACATGCCGGCGGCCTTGGCGCTGGACACCGCCTGCGGATTGAAAGCGCTTTCGATGTAAGGCAGCAGCGCAAGTTCGGTCGGCATGTTGCGGCGTTCCAGTTCCTCGACGATGTGAAACAGGTACTTGCTCGACCGTTCGGTCATGCGCTGGATGTAGTCAGGGCGGCTGGCGTACCACTGCTCACGGTCGGTGACCAGCTCGTTTTGCAGGTCCGGCATGGCAAACCCGCTGCGGATGCGCGCCCACAGATCCGGCGGGGGCTGCAGCGGCGTGACGGTATCCGATGCAGCGCGGGCCCGGTCAAGCGGGGACAGCGGGCCGGCGGGGTAGACCGGCTTTGCACTCGCACCGGTGTTCGTGCTCAGGACCGGGTCACCGGGCATGCCGGGCGGGGAGGTGCTGGCGCAGCCGGCCAGCACCGCCACGGCGACGCCGAGCAGCAGGGTTTTCAGGGAGGTGACGGGGCGGCGGCAAAGGCTGCCGGAGAAGAAAGAAGAGAAAGAAGCGAGAGAAGCGCAAGAAGAGAGGGCGGGGAAACGGGGT
>CBFGNA010000559.1:0-2059 GCA_965650045.1 uncultured Polaromonas sp. | reverse complement strand
AATCGATGCTCTGCGTGGGCCTGGACCCGGACCCGCTGAAGTTTCCCGGCCGCTACAAGGGCGACGCCAACAAGATCTACGACTTTTGCGCCGCCATTGTGGATGCCACGGCCGATCTGTCGATTGCCTTCAAGCCGCAGATCGCCTACTTTGCCGCGCACCGCGCCGAAGGCCAGCTTGAACGCCTGATGGAACACATGCGCCGCGTGGCGCCGCAGGTGCCCATCATTCTCGACGCCAAGCGCGGCGACATCGGCAGCACCGCCGAGCAATATGCCGTTGAGGCCTTCGAGCGTTATGGCGCCGATGCGGTCACGCTGTCGCCCTTCATGGGCTTCGATTCGGTCGCGCCTTATCTCAGGCATGAGGGCAAGGGCGCCTTCCTGCTGTGCCGCACGTCCAACCCCGGCGGCGATGATTTGCAGAGCCAGCGTTTTGCCTCGGTCGAAGGCCAGCCCCTGCTGTACGAACACGTGGCGCGGCTGGCACAAGGGCCGTGGAACCTCAACGGCCAGCTGGGCCTGGTGGTCGGCGCGACCTACCCGGCCGAGATCGAGCGCGTGCGCACCGTGGCGCCAACCCTGCCGCTGCTGATTCCGGGCGTGGGTGCGCAGGGCGGCGACGCCGTGGCCACCGTCAAGGCCGGCTGGCGGCCTGGCGCGCCCATCATCGTCAACTCCTCGCGCGCCATCATTTATGCGTCTTCCGGCGATGACTTTGCCGAGGCGGCGCGGCGCGAAGCCATCAGGACGCGGGACCTGCTTCAGGCGGCGCGGAGCTGAAGCCGGGACAGCCAGAGCGGAACTCCCGATGCAGCTCAAATGGCTGGAAGATCTGGTGGCGCTGGCGCAGACACGCAATTTCAGCCGCGCCGCAGAGCTGCGCAATGTCACCCACCCGGCCTTTGGCCGGCGTATCAAGGCGCTGGAAACCTGGGCCGGCACCCCGCTGATCGAGCGGGGCAGCAGCCCGGTGACCCTGACCGCCGCCGGAACCAGCCTGCTCGACAACGCCCAGCAGATGATGCGCAAGCTGGGGCATGCGCGCGAAGAATTGCTGGGGGTGGTCGGGCGCCAGGAGGGTGTGGTGCGGTTGGCCACTGGCCGCACCCTGGCACGCACCATGGTGGCCGACTGGCTGGTCAAGCTGCAGCCGGTGCTGGCGCAGGCCGGCGGCGAACTGCGCATCCTGACGCGGGCCCTGTCCGAGACCGCCCAGCTGCTGGAGCGCGGGGAGGCCGACTTCATGCTGACTTACCACCACCCCTTGCTGGCGGTGCAACTCAATGCGCGGCAATACAGCCACCTGACCCTGGGGCAGGACCGGCTGGTCCCGGTGACGCGGATCAACGCGCATGGCCAGGGCAAACACCGGTTCGCGCCGGGCCACCCCACGGCGTATCTGTCCTATGCCGGGACGCTGGCGCTGGGCCACCTGGTGGAAGACCACCTGGCCAACCACCCGGACGCGCCGGACCTGCGCCGAGTGGTGGAGTGTGACTCGGCCGATGCCCTGTTTGAATATGCACTCAAGGGCCTGGGCGTGGCCTGGCTGCCGTGGTCCATGGTGACCGGCGCCGTGAAAGCCGGGCAGCTCGCCTGCCTGGGCGGCAAGCAGCTGGAAATAGGCTTTGAAGCACGCATGTACCGCCCCAAGCGCCGGCTGCCTGCGCTGGCCGAAAACCTCTGGCGCAGGCTGGAAGCCGGTTGAAAAGAGCGGCTGAAAAGAGCGGCTGAACAGGCTGACTGAAAAAGCACAAGTTTGTGCTTCATGGGCACAAGACATGGCAAGGTCCTCCCGACAATGGGCTGACTTTTACACCCGAGGATTTGCCATGATCACTTCCAAGTTCCTGCGTTGCGCGGCCGTTGTGGCCCCGCTCATGCTGCTGGCGCCGGTTTCCGCGACGGCCCAGACCGACAGCTACCCGAACAAACCGGTCACCATCGTGGTCGCTTACCCGCCCGGCGGCAGCACCGACCTGACCGGCCGCACCCTGGGGCAGGAGCTGTCCAAACGGCTCGGTGTGCCGGTGGTGATCGAAAACGTCGGCGGCGCC
>CBFGNA010000558.1:0-2059 GCA_965650045.1 uncultured Polaromonas sp. | reverse complement strand
CCGGCAGCGCGGTCTGCGTGCCGCCGGTGCTGGCAAATTCCATGGCGCCGTCGGCGGTGCAAAAACGCATGCGCGTGAGCGCGTTGACGATCACGCGCGAACGCTCCGCGCCCTGCAGGGCATCGTCCCAGCGGTCCGGGGTATTGCCATACATGCCGCGCAGAAAGCCTGCCAGATCCGGCCCACGCAGCGCGCGCTCGACCTCACCCGCCAGCGCCAGTGTCTGCGCGACGCTCCAGGCCGGCAACACGCCCGCGTGCACCATCAGCCAGCCGTGTTCAAACATCGCCATGCGCCGGTGGCGCAGCCAGTCGAGGAGCGCCGCGCGGTCCGGGGCGTCCAGCACCTGCTGCACGGTATCGCCGCGATGCGGCTTGCGCAAACCGTGCGCGATGCCCAGCAGGTTCAGGTCGTGGTTGCCGAGCAGGCATTGCGCTGCGTCGCCAAGTTGCGCCAGGCTGCGCAGCACGGCCAGCGAGTCCGGCCCGCGGTTGACCAGATCGCCCAGCACAAACAGCTTGTCGCGGCTGGCCGAGAAATCGATGGTCTGCAGCAGGCGTTGCAGCGGTTCATGGCAGCCCTGCAGGTCGCCGATCATGTAAAGTGCCATGTGTTCATTCTGCCTGCGGATTCATGGATTTCTTCCTCATCGCCCTCCTGACGCTGCTCAACGGCGTCTTTGCCATGTCGGAGCTGGCACTGGCTTCCAGCCGCAAGGCGCGGCTCAATGCGATGGCGGAGTCGGGCGACAAGGGGGCGGCGGCCGCGCTGACCTTGCTCGAAAATCCCACCCAGTTCCTGTCATCGGTGCAGGTCGGCATCACCTCCATCGGCATGCTCAACGGCATCATCGGCGAGGCGGCTTTCAGCGGTAATCTCGCGGCCTGGTTGCAGACCCTGGGCACGCCCGCACGCGCGGCCGAAATCACCGCCACGGCGCTGGTCGTGACCATCATCACCTTCATCACCATCGTGTTCGGCGAGCTGGTGCCCAAGCGCATCGGCCAGCTTTACCCGGAAACCGTCGCGCGCCTGGTCTCGCGACCCATGATGTGGGTGGCCACCGGGGCCAAGCCTTTTGTGCGCCTGTTGTCGTTCAGCACGCATGCGGTGCTCAAGCTGCTGCGGGTGGACAACGCTGGCGAGCGCACCGTGACCGATGAGGAAATCGCCGCCAGCCTCGAAGAAGGCCTGGACGCCGGGCTGATCGAGGAGCACGAGCACCAGATGGTGCAAAACGTCTTCCTGCTCGACGACCGCTTGCTGCCCTCGCTGATGTTGCCGCGTTCGGACATCGAGTGGATAGACGCCGGTGATACCGTGGCGCAGGCCATCGACAAGGCCGGCGCCACCGGCCATTCGTGGTATCCGGTATGCCGGGGCAGCCTGGACGACGTGGTGGGCGTGGTCAATGTCGCCAAGCTGCTCGCGCTGCGTGGGCAGATCCAGCCCGTTGGTGAGGGCACCGGCACGGGCAGCACCCCGACCATGGACGACCGCATCGCCGCCTATGCCATCCCGGCGGTGTTTGTGCCTGAAACCCTGACTGGCATGGAGCTGCTGGAACAGTTTCGCAAGCAGTCCACCCGCATCGTCTTTGTGGTCGACGAATACGGCGTGGTGCAGGGTCTGATGACGCCGATGGACATGCTGCAGGCGATCACCGGTGAACTGCAGCCCGGCGCGCAGATGGACGCCTGGGCCACGCAGCGCGCTGATGGGAGCTGGCTGCTCGATGGGGTGATGCCGGTGTCGGAGCTGAAAGCCCGGCTGGAGATCCGGGATCTGCCCGAAGAAGACAAGGGGCGCTACAACACCGTCGCAGGCTTGCTGCAAAGCGCCTCGGGCCGGCTGCTTTCGGTCGGCGACACGGTGGAAGCGGCTGGCTGGGTGTTCGAGGTCTTGGACCTGGACGGCAAACGCATCGACAAGGTGCTGGCCACCGCGTTGCCGGACGCGCCCCCCTCGAAGAAGGACCAGGACCGGGCTTAAGGCCGTGTTAACGCCGCGTTAAGGCCGCGCGCCGGGCGCTGCCGGGCGCACCGCCGGCGCCACCGTG
>CBFGNA010000557.1:0-2063 GCA_965650045.1 uncultured Polaromonas sp. | reverse complement strand
TTTTGGGAGCTGAATACGCAGGTGGAACGTGGCCCCAAGGCCGATTTGGCTTGTAATGTCGAGGCTGCCGCCAAGATGCCGTGCGCGTTCGCGCATGCCCATCACCCCGTAGGCATTGGCCGCTTCAAAGGCTTCAGCGGCGGCGCCGCGGCCGTTGTCCTGCACGCGGATGCTGATCTCGTCGGCCGTGGCGAGGATGGTGATGGCGAGGTGGCTGGCCTGCGCGTGGCGGCCGACGTTGCTGAGCATTTCCTGGAAGATGCGGAAGATGGCCATGGCCGACGGTTCGGGCAGCGGCACCGCCTGCTCCACGTCCATCTGCCAGTCGAGTTCGAGTTCGGCCGACTGCACAAACTCGTGCGCCTGCCAGTCCAGCGCAGCCCACAGGCCCTGGTGGTCCAGGATGCTGGGACGCAGGTCGGTGATGATGCGGCCGACGTTATCGACCGCGGCTTCGATCAGCCGGCTCATGTTCTGGCACTTGGCCTGCATGGTGCCGCGCATGAGCTGCGCCTGCACCGGGTCGCGCTGCTGCTGCTCGCCCAGGCGTTTGTCCAGCCAGCCCACGTCCATCTTCAGTGCGACCAGCAGGCTGCCGAGTTCGTCATGCACCTCGCGCGCGATGCGGGTGCGCTCCTCCTCGCGCACGGTGTGGGTGTAGGCCGAGAGTTCACGCAACTGCTGCAGGGCGCCCGCCAGCGCCTCCGTGCGCTCGCTGACGCGCTGCTCCAGCACGTCGTTGGCGTGGCGCAGCGCTTCTTCCGCCCGCTTGCGCGCCGATATATCGACAAAGGTGACGACGGCGCCCTGCACCACGCCGCCATCCACGATGGGGTAAGACGAATACTCGACCGAGAACCCGCTGCCATCGCGGCGCCAGAACTGCTCGGTGTCGATGCGGCAGGGCAGGGCCATGCGGAAGGCGTTGAAGATCGGGCACAAATGCTCGGGGTAGTGCGCGCCGTCGGCATGGCTGTGGTGGGCCAGCTCGTGCATGTTTTTGCCCAGCACTTCGTCAGGCGCAAAACCGAGCTGCTCGGCGCCGGCGCGGTTGATGAAGGTGCAGCGGCCGTCCATGTCGATGCCGAAGATGCCTTCACCGGTGGATTCGAGCAGCTGCGAGAGCTTGTCGCGCCAGGCCGGCTGGTCGGCGCCCGGCAGGTAGCCGCCGGCGGCGGGCGTGGCAGGGTCGTGACGCAACTCTGAAAACATGCAGCACCTCAAAGCAAGGCGCGTGCCCAGATTGGTGCAGGCGCCGCCAACCAAGGGGCGCCAAAGCAGTGCAAAGCGCCTGCCCGGACGGGCTGGGGCCCTGGGTGGCCCCAGACTGGCGCACAAATCCCTGTAAAGTGCCATGCATGCTTATGAGTTTTCTTTCCCTGTGAACGCGGCGCGACATGCCGTGTTCTGCGCAGCCTGCCTGTTTCTGGGGGCCTGCAACCCGAGCCTGAACTGGCGCGAAGTGCGGCCTGACAACACCGCCCTGAGCCTGTTGTTGCCCTGCAAGCCCGACAAGGCCTAAAAAACGGTGCCGCTGGGGGGCCAGCCGGCCGCCCTGCGGATGCTGGGCTGCGATGCCGGTGATGCAACCTTTGCCGTGGCGGTGGCCGACATCGGTGACGCCTCCCGGGCGGAAGCGGTGCTGGCCCAGTGGCAGGCGCTGACCCTGGCGAACATGAAAGCCGGGCCGGTGGGCACCGGTGCCGGCGCAACGCAGGTGACGCCCTTCCGGCCGGCCGGCATGGCGGGCGGCGCGCCGGCGCTGATGGTGAAGTCCAGCGGGCAGCGCGCTGACGGGCGCGCCGTGGCCGGACAGGCGGCTTATTTCTCACGCGGTTCACAGCTCTTTCAGGTGGTGCTGTATGCGGATGTGATCAATGCCGAGGTGGCCGAGACCTATTTCTCCAGCCTCAAGTTCGAGCCGGGCGCATGACGGCGGCGCAGGCCGGGGACGCCGGCTACCTCCCCAAAAAAACCGCGATCCTTGTTTTTCTGGCGTTTGCGGCGGCCTACTTCTGCTCGGCACTGGTGCGCGCCATCACGGCCACGCTGTCGCCGGTGCT
>CBFGNA010000556.1:0-2063 GCA_965650045.1 uncultured Polaromonas sp. | reverse complement strand
GTGCGCGGCCAGCGCCTTGCGCAGATCGTTGACACGGCCGTCGGGATAGCGGTTCAGCGCCAGTGCACCCAGGCGCTGGCCCAGGTGTGCCTGCAGGGCCGCCGGCAGGCGGTGCGGGTTTTCCATCGCGTCGAGCTTGACCAAACCGGCGGAATCCTGAATGGCATAAGCGTGCATGGACTGCACATCCTGCCGGATCAGTTTTTTGAGGGCGGGTGGGACATCGTTCATTTTTTCATTCTCATTTCGGCAGCACGGGCGTGCGCCTGCAGGCCTTCGCCGTAAGCCAGTTCGGCGGCAATCCCGCCCAGGGTTTGCGCGCCGGCTTCGCTGACCTCGATCAGGCTGGAGCGTTTCTGGAAGTCGTACACGCCCAGCGGGCTGGAAAAGCGTGCCGTGCCGCTGGTCGGCAACACGTGATTCGGGCCGGCGCAGTAGTCGCCCAGCGATTCGCTGGTGTAAGCCCCAAGGAAAATGGCCCCGGCGTGTTTGAGCAAGGGTTCCCACTTGTGCGGGTCTGAGCTGGAGACTTCCAGATGTTCGGGCGCGATGCGGTTGCTGATGGCGCAGGCCTCTTCCATGCTGCGGGTGTGGATCAATGCGCCGCGGCCGGTGAGGGATTTGGCGATGATCTCGGCGCGCGGCATCTCGGGCAGCAGTCGGTCGATCTCGCGCTGCACGGCGTCGATGTAAGCCGCATCCGGGCACAGCAGGATGCTTTGCGCCAGTTCGTCATGTTCGGCCTGGCTGAACAGGTCCATGGCCACCCAGTCGGGCGGCGTCGTGCCGTCGGCCAGCACCAGAATCTCGGAGGGACCGGCAATCATGTCGATGCCCACGGTGCCAAACACGCGTTTTTTTGCACTGGCGACGTAAGCGTTGCCTGGACCGGTGATCTTGTCGACCTTGGGCACGGTGGCGGTGCCGTAAGCCAGCGCCGCCACGGCCTGCGCGCCACCGATGGTGAAGGCGCGCGTGACACCGGCCACATAGGCGGCAGCCAGCACCAGCGCGTTTTTTTCGCCGCGCGGCGTGGGCACCACCATGATGATCTCGCCGACACCGGCGACGTGGGCGGGAATCGCGTTCATCAGCACCGAGGACGGATAGGCCGCCTTGCCGCCCGGCACGTAAATGCCGGCGCGGTCCAGCGGCGTGACCTTCTGGCCCAGCAAGCTGCCGTCGGTATCGCGGTACTGCCAGCTCTCGCCACTGGCCTTCTTCTGGGCCTCGTGGTAGCTGCGCACCCGCGCCGCGGCCGCTTGCAAGGCTTCGCGCTGGGCTTTGGGGATCGCCTCAAATGCAGCCTTCAGTTCGGCCTGCGTCAATTCGAGGGCCTGCACCGTGCCCACGTCGAGCTGATCGAAGCGGCGGGTGTAGTCCAGCACAGCATCGTCACCACGCCGCTGCACCTCGGCGAGGATGTCCGCCACCACTTTTTCGATGGCCGCATCGGTGTCGGCCGACCAGTGCAGCCGCGCCTTGAATTGGGCATCAAATGTGGCCTCAGCCGTTGACAGGCGGGCGGGAGCAGCTACCAATTTCATAGCGGATTCATGCCTGGGGTTGGCCGATGGCCGACGCAAAGGCGTCAATGATGCCCCGCAGCGGCGCCTGCTTGAGCTTGAGCGCCACCTGATTGACCACCAGGTGCGAACTGATGTCCATGATGCGTTCGACCTCCACCAGGTGGTTGGCCCGGAGCGTGTTGCCGCTGCTCACCAGGTCCACGATGGCGTCGGCCAGGCCGGTCAGCGGCGCCAGTTCCATGCTGCCGTAGAGCTTGATCAGGTCCACGTGCACACCCTTGGTGGCGAAAAAATCGCGGGCAATACTGACGAACTTGGTGGCCACCTTCAGGCGCGAGCCCTGACGGACCGCGGCCGCATAGTCAAAGCCATCCCGTACCGCCACACTCATGCGGCATTTCGCGATCTGCAGGTCCAGCGGCTGGTACAGGCCCTGGCCGCCGTGTTCGATCAGCGTGTCCTTGCCGGTCACGCCGAGGTCGGCGCCGCCGTACTGCACATAAGTCGGCACGTCGGTGGCGCGCACCAGCACCA
>CBFGNA010000555.1:0-2070 GCA_965650045.1 uncultured Polaromonas sp. | reverse complement strand
GGTGCCAATTTTGCGGCCCTGGCCATGGAGACCACCAAGCTGGTCAATGTGCAGAAGCAGGCCCGTGCGGCCGAAGCCAAGGCGCAACTGACGGAGGATCCGGCTGCGCAGACCGAAAACGTGCGCAAGATGCTGCTGGCGTTTTCACGCGATTTGCGCGTGGTCATGCTGCGCCTGGCGTCGCGCCTGCAGACCTTGCGCCATTTTGCGGCTGTGCGCCAACCGGCGCCGCAGGCGGTGGCGCGCGAGTCGCTGCATGTGTTTGCGCCACTGGCGAACCGGCTGGGTATCTGGCAGATCAAGTGGGAGATGGAAGACCTGGCTTTCCGCTCGCTGGAGCCTGATACCTACAAGCACATTGCCGGGCTGCTCGACGAGAAACGAACCGAGCGCGAAGGTTTTGTGGAAACCTTGCGTGCACAGCTTGAGCGTGACCTCAACAGCAGCGGCATCGCGGCGCTGGTGCAGGGGCGGCCCAAACACATTTACAGCATCGTCAAAAAAATGCGCGGAAAGTCGCTGGACTTCGAACAGGTGTTCGATATCCGGGCCTTGCGCGTGATTGCCGCAGACGTCAAGGGATGTTATGCGGCCCTTGGCTTTGTGCATGCGAACTTCACCCCGGTGGAGGGGGAGTTTGACGACTACATCGCCAAACCCAAGTCCAATGGCTACCAGTCGCTGCACACGGTGGTGCGTGATGCGCAGCAACGTGCCGTCGAAATCCAGATCCGCACGCAGGCCATGCACGACCACGCCGAACACGGCGTCGCCGCACACTGGGCTTACAAGGAGGCGGGTGCCAAGGGCTACAGCGGGGTGTCGGCCAGCAGCGAATACGACGCAAAAATTGCGGTGTTGCGCCAACTGCTGGCCTGGGAGCGCGACCTGTCGGGACCCGCATCGGCGAAAGCGCGCGAGTCAAGGCAGGGGCTGTTCGATGACAGGATTTACGTGTTGACGCCAGACGCTGCGGTGGTGGAATTGCCTCAGGGCGCAACCGCACTTGATTTTGCCTATAGCGTGCACACCAGCCTGGGACACCGCTGCCGGGGCGCAAAGCTTGACGGCGCCATGGTGCCGTTGAATACCCCGCTTCAAAACGGGCAGACCGTCGAGGTTGTGACCACCAAAGAAGGCGGGCCTTCCCGCGACTGGCTCAATCCCGAGCTGGGGTTCCTGGCGAGCCATCGTGCCAAGTCGAAAGTCCGCGCCTGGTTCAACGCGCAGGCCATGGCGCAGACGGTGGCACGCGGCCGTGAAGCGGTTGAAAAACTGCTACAGCGCGAAGGCAAGACCGCGATGAAGCTGGAGGACGTCGCGGCTCAGCTTGGCTTCAAGAGTGCCGAGGATTTGTTCGAGGTGGTTGGCAAGGACGAGTTGTCGCTGCGCACCATCGAAAACATGCTCAAGCCACCGGAGCCGGCGCCGACGCAGGATGACTTTGTGCTGGCGAAGAAGGCCCGGTCTGACAAATCCGCAGACCGCGGCGCAAAAGGCGGGGTACTGGTGGTGGGGATCGACTCGTTGTTGACCCAGCTCGCCCGGTGCTGCAAGCCGGCACCGCCTGACGCCATCCTGGGCTTTGTCACCAAAGGCAAGGGTGTGAGCATCCACCGCAGCGACTGCAGCAACTTCAGGAACATGGCCAGCGGCAGCCCTGATCGTGTGATCGACGTGGAATGGAGCCAGCCAGGGAACAACGGGGGTTCGGTCTATCCCGTCGATGTTGCCATCGAGGCCGCTGACCGCCAGGGCTTGTTGCGCGATATTTCGGAGGTGTTCGCCAAGGAAAAAACGAATGTCATCGGTGTGCAGACGCAGTCGGTCAAGGACAACCGCGGCGGCACGGCCTGGATGACGTTCACGGTGGAAGTTGCGGAATCGGGACGCCTCAGTCAGGTCCTGGCGGTGGTGTCGGAGGTCGCCGGCGTGCGCTCCGCGCGGCGCCGCTAAAAACATCACGCTCACGGCGGCAGTGAATGAGCGCGGGGGCCAGTTTTTCGCAGGGCCGCCCCAAGAAAAACACGCCCCCTCGGGGGGCAGCGAATGACACGCAGTGAATGAGCG
>CBFGNA010000554.1:0-2070 GCA_965650045.1 uncultured Polaromonas sp. | reverse complement strand
AAGGGGAAAAGCAGTGGCGCAAAGGCTTTCTCCACCACCCAGTCGATCTGCGCGTCAGGATGCGCGGCCCGAATGTCCTGCACCACGGGCAGCGTGTGCACCACGTCGCCGAGCGACGAGAGTTTGACGAGAAGGATTTTCACGCTTTGTTTGTGCGAGCTGGACCCGCCATCGATTCCCGCGTCATCGCGAGTTTGCCCCATGGATCCCAGGGCAAGCCCCGGATGACAGTTCGCGTGCTCAATGCGCCGGCGCAGAGAAGCTGGCGTCGGGCTTGACGCTACGCAGCAGCTTGAGCATGTCGGTCTCGATACGCTTGAGCGCGGCTTCGGTGTGGCCTTCAAAACGCAGCACCAGCACCGGCGTGGTGTTGGACGCACGGATCAAACCAAAGCCGTCCGGCCAGTCCACACGCACGCCATCAATCGTCGAAACATGGGCCCCCACGCTTATCGCTTCGCGTATGACGCTGCCCCCCGGGGGGGCTGTGCTTGCTTGGGGCGGCCCTGCGCTGCGCACCGCCGCTGCAACCTGCTCAATCAGTGCATGCACCACCGTGTGCGGCTCGCCTTCCTTGCAGGCGACGTTGAGCTCGGGCGTGCTGAAGCTGGTGGGCAGGCCGTTGAGCAGCGCGCCGACGTCGGCAACCTTGCTCAATATTTCCAGCAGGCGCGCGCCGGCGTAGGTGCCGTCGTCAAAACCGAACCAGCGCTCCTTGAAAAAGATGTGGCCGCTCATTTCGCCGCCCAGCGGAGAGTCCACTTCCTTCATCTTCGCCTTGATCAGCGAGTGGCCGGTCTTGTACATCATGGGCACGCCGCCGGCAGCCTCGATGGCGGGCGCAAGGCGCTGCGAACATTTCACGTCATAAACAATGGTGCCGCCCGGCACACGCGACAACACGTCGCGCGCAAACAGCATCATCTGGCGATCCGGGTAGATGTTCTGGCCGTCGCGCGTGACGATGCCCAGGCGGTCGCCGTCACCGTCGAAAGCCAGGCCCAGCTCGGCATCGCCGGCCTGCAGCGCGGCGATCAGGTCCTTCAGGTTCTCGGGCTTGCTCGGGTCCGGATGGTGGTTGGGAAAGTCGCCATCAACCTCGCTGAACAGCTCGGTCACCTCGCAGCCCAACGCGCGAAAGATGCCCGGTGCCGATGCACCGGCAATGCCGTTGCCGGAGTCGATCACCACCTTCATGGGCCGTGCCAGCTTGATATCGGACACGATGCGGTCGCGGTACGGCGCCAGCACGTTGACCAAGGTGACCTTCCCGCTGCGCGCGGGCTTGGCGCCGGCATCGCCGGCTTCCATGCGGCTGCGCAGTCCCTGGATCTCGTCGCCATAAATCGCGCGCCCGGCCAGCACCATCTTGAAACCGTTGTAATCCTTGGGGTTGTGGCTGCCGGTGATCTGGATGCCGGAGTGAGCCAGCGTGCTCGCCGCAAAATAAAGCATGGGTGTGGTGACCATGCCGACATCGATCACATCGCAGCCGCTGGCGACCAGGCCGCGGATCAGCGCGGCGCTCAGCGCCGGCCCGCTGAGACGCCCGTCGCGGCCCACGGCGACCACGCTTTCGCCTTGCGCCAGCGCAGCAGCGCCGAAGGCACGGCCCAGCGCTTCGGCCACGGACTCGTTAACGGTGGAAGGCACGACACCACGGATGTCATAAGCCTTGAAAATCGAGGGGTTCACCTGCATGGGTCGGGACCTTCCTGAAGGGTTTGTGGAGCCCACCAATTGTAGGCGCGGGGTGGGCGGGGAAGATGTCCGAAAACGGCTGGCGGATGTAGGTCCGCGCCGTATGATTCAGCCCATGACCACGGACAAAGCCCTGCTCGCCGACGACGCCTGTTACCTCGCGCTGAAGACACGCGACGCGCGTTTCGACGGCAGCTTTTTCACCGGCGTGACCTCCACCGGCATTTATTGCCGGCCGGTCTGCAGTGTCAAAACGCCCAGGCGCGAAAACTGCCGCTTTTTCGGCCATGCGGCGCAGGCCGAAGACGCCGGTTTCCGGCCCTGTCTGCGCTGCCGGCCCGAGCTGGCGCCGCATTCCGTCGTCTGGTC
>CBFGNA010000553.1:0-2073 GCA_965650045.1 uncultured Polaromonas sp. | reverse complement strand
GACCGAGGACGCGCCGCAGAAGAACCTCTGGGAAGTGCGCAAGGCCGGCCTGAACATCATGATGAGCCTCAAGGGCGACGGCAAACCGGTCAGCTTCATCGAGGACTGCGCCGTTCCGCTGGAGCATCTGGCCGAATACACCGACGCGCTGACGGAGGTGTTCAAAAAATACGGTAGCAAGGGCACCTGGTATGCCCATGCTTCTGTCGGCACCCTGCATGTGCGGCCCATCCTGGACATGCGGCGCGAGGGCGCGCCCAAGATGCGCGCGATTGCTGAAGAAGCCTCGGAACTGGTGCGCAAGTTCAAGGGCGCCTACAGCGGTGAACACGGCGATGGCCTGTGCCGCGGCGAGTGGATCCAGTGGCAGTTCGGCCCGCAGATCAACGAAGCCTTCGCAAAAATCAAGCAATTCATGGACCCGGCCGGGCTGCTGAGCCCGGGCCGCATGGTCAACCCGCCCAAGATGGACGACACCCGGCTGATGCGTTTTCCGCCGGGCTACAAGGTGATACCGATCAAGACTGCGCTCGACTGGCGCGCCTGGGATGTGCAGAACGATCCGGCCACCGAACAGACCAGCGCGCCCGGCAGCGGCGGCGACCCGGCCCAGGGTTTTGCCAAGGCCGTGGAGATGTGCAACAACAACGGCCACTGCCGCAAGTTCGACGCCGGCACCATGTGCCCCAGCTACCGCGTCACCCGCGACGAAAAACACCTGACGCGCGGCCGTGCCAACACGCTGCGCCTGGCGTTGTCCGGGCAACTCGGAGGCATCCATGCGCAGGACGCCCTCACCAGCGAGCCGGTGCGCGAGGCGCTGGACCTGTGCGTCGGCTGCAAGGGCTGCAAACGCGATTGCCCGACCGGCGTGGACATGGCGAAGATGAAGGTCGAGGTCTTGCACCACTACAAGGCCAAACACGGCTCCACGCTCAAGGACAAGCTGGTCGCATGCCTGCCCGATTACGCGCACTGGGCCAGCCGCCTGGCACCGCTGCTCAACCTGCGCGACAAAATTCCGGGACTGGCCGCCCTCAGCGAGAAGTTCACCGGGTTGTCAGCACAACGCAGCCTGCCGCAGTGGCAGCGTCACACCTTCTTCAACACCGGCCATACAGGCGCCACCCGCGAAGAGGTGCTGGCGGCGGCCAAACCCGTGGTGCTGTTTGTCGATACCTTCAACGGCTATTTTGAAGGCGGCAACGCCAGTTCAGCATTAAAAGTGCTTCAAGCCGGCAGCTACACTGCGTATGTAGCTACCAAAACCATAGCAGATGGCAAAAACCTGTGCTGCGGCCGGACCTACCTGGCCAGCGGCATGGTGGATGAAGCAAAAGCCAAGGCGCGCGAGTTGATCGATGCGCTGCTGCCCTTTGCCCAGCGCGGCATCGCCATCGTTGGCCTGGAGCCGTCCTGCCTGCTGACCCTGCGCGACGAGATGCTGGTGATGGGCCTGGGTGAGGCTGCGCAAACCGTCAGCGCTCAGGCGCTGCTGTTCGAGGAATTCCTGGCGCGCGAAGCCGCGGCCGGCAAGCTGGACAGCCTCAAGCAAAAGCTCCAGGCAGTGAGCCAGCCCATCCTGCTGCACGGCCACTGCCACCAGAAGGCTTTTGGCGCGGTCAGCCCCATCCTCGACGTACTCAGGCTGATCCCCGGTGCGAAACCGGAGCTGATCGAATCCAGTTGCTGCGGCATGGCCGGCAGCTTCGGTTACGAGGCCAGCCACTACGAGGTGTCCATGCAGATGGCCGAACTCAGCCTGCTGCCAGCAGTGCGCCAGCAGCCCGATGCCATCGTGGTGGCCGATGGCACCAGTTGCCGGCACCAGATCAGGGACGGCGCGCAGCGCGAGGCAATCCATGTGGCGGTGCTGATGGCGCAACAGTTGCGCGCCTGACGGCGGCCCGGCCGGCTCAGAGGTCCAGCGTCAGGCTGTCACTGTGGGCGCGTGAGCAACACGGCGCAAACTGGTCATTGCACGCCTGCTCCTCCGCCGTCAGGAACATGTCGCGATGGTCGGGTACGCCCGACAGAACACCCGTCAGGCAGGTGCCGCACACGCCCTGCCCG
>CBFGNA010000552.1:0-2074 GCA_965650045.1 uncultured Polaromonas sp. | reverse complement strand
TCAACTACGAAGACCTGTGCGGCAAGGGCGCGCACCAGATCAGCTTCAACCAGGTGGACATTGCGAAAGCGGCCGAATATTCATGTGAGGACTCGGACCAGACGCTGGACGTGCACCGTGTGCTCTGGCCGCAACTGCAGGCCAACGACAAGCTGCGCTTCATCTACGAACTCGAAATGCAGAGCAGCGAGGCGCTGTACCGCATCGAGCGCAACGGCGTGCTGATCGATGCGCCCATGCTGGCGACACAAAGCCACGAGTTGGGCCAGCGCATCCTGCAACTGGAAACCGAAGCCTACGAGATTGCCGGCCAGCCCTTCAACCTGGGCAGCCCCAAGCAACTCGGTGAAATTTTCTTCGACAAACTCGGCATGCCGGTGATCAAGAAAACGCCGAGTGGCGCGCGCAGCACCGACGAGGAGGTGCTGGAAAAACTCGCCGAGGATTACCCGCTGCCGGCCAAGCTGCTGGAGCACCGCTCGCTCAGCAAGCTCAAGGGCACCTACACCGACAAGCTCGCGCAGCTCGCGCTGCCGCGCACGGGCCGGGTGCACACGCATTACGCGCAGGCGGTCGCGGTGACCGGGCGCCTGTCGAGCAACGATCCGAATTTGCAGAACATCCCGGTGCGCACACCCGAGGGCCGGCGTGTGCGTGAAGCCTTTGTCGCGCCGGCCGGCAGTGTGATCGCGAGCGCCGACTACTCCCAGATCGAGCTGCGCATCATGGCGCACCTGAGCGGTGATGAAGCCCTGCTGCGTGCCTTCACCGACGGGCTGGATGTGCACAAGGCCACGGCTGCCGAAGTCTTCAGCGTGGCACTGGACCAGGTCAGCAGCGAGCAGCGGCGTTATGCCAAGGTCATCAATTTCGGCCTGATCTACGGCATGAGCAGCTTTGGCCTGGCGCGCAACCTCGGCATCGAAACCAAGGCCGCGGCGGCCTACATCGACAAATACTTCCAGCGTTATCCCGGCGTGAAAAATTACATGGAGCAGACGGTGGTGTTCGCGCAGGACAACAAGTTCGTCGAAACCGTGTTCGGCCGTCGCCTTTACCTGGCGGAGATCAACGGTGGCAACGGGCCGCGCAAAAAGGCCGCCGAGCGGCAGGCGATCAATGCGCCCATGCAGGGCACGGCGGCTGATTTGATCAAGCTCAGCATGGTCAAGGTGCAGGAGGTGCTGGACGCCGAACAACGCGCGACCAAAATGATCATGCAGGTGCACGACGAGCTGGTGTTCGAGGTGCCCGAGGCCGAGGTGGCGTGGGTGCGCAGCGAGATCCCGCGCCTGATGGCCGGCGTGGCCGAACTCAAGGTGCCGCTGCTGGCCGAGATCGGATTCGGCCCCAACTGGGAACAGGCGCATTAGATGACGCCGGCCGACGGGCAGGCCGCACAGGTCCGGTCACTGTTCGAGCGCGGCTGGGCCTTGCACCAGAAGCAGCAGGTGCCAGAAGCCGTGGCCCTGTACGCGCAGGTGTTGCAATGGCAGCCGCAACATTTCGACGCCCTGCACCTGTCCGGCATTGCTGCGGCACAGGTGCGCGACTTGCAGCGCGCCCGCGAACTGATGGGCCAGGCCATTGCCGCGCAGCCGCAGCATGCGGTGACCTACGTCAACCGCGGCGCGGTGCTGCAGGATCTTCGCCTGTGGCAGGAGGCGCTGGCCGATTACGACTGCGCGCTGGCCCGCCAGCATGGCCAGGCCGGCGAGGCCGACAGCCACAACCAGCGCGGCAATGTGCTCAGGGAACTCGGGCGGCTGGAGGATGCGCTGGAAAGCCACGACCGGGCGCTGGCGCTGGTGCCGGATCGCGCACAGTTTCACAACAACCGCGGTATTTCGCTGCGCGTGGCGCGCCGTTACCTGGAGGCGCTGGCGGCCTTTGACCAGGCGCTGGCGCTGGAGCCTTCCTATGCGCAGGCCTGGAACAACCGCGCCAACACCCTGAACAACCTGGACCGCCATGAGGAAGCGCTGGAGAGCTACCGGCAAGCCATCGCCCTGCAGCCGGACGTTGCGACCTTCCACACCAACTGCGGCCACCTTCTGCAGGAGCTGGGACGGCC
>CBFGNA010000551.1:0-2083 GCA_965650045.1 uncultured Polaromonas sp. | reverse complement strand
GCCTCAAATCCAACCACCGGGTCGGGCGTTTTTCGGACGCCTCCAAAAGCAAGGAATATGACGACCGCATCGAGGCGATCAACTTTTCACTGGCGCATGACGACGGCCAGAGCAACCGCGACCTGGCCGGCTCGGACGTGATCCTGGTCGGCGTCAGCCGCAGCGGCAAGACGCCGACCTCGCTGTACCTGGCCATGCAGTACGGCCTGAAAGCGTCCAACTACCCGCTGATCCCGGAAGATTTCGAGCGCCGCCAGTTGCCGCCGGCGCTGGTGCCGCACCGCAAAAAGATCTTCGGCCTGACCATCGCGCCGGAGCGGCTGGCGCAAATCCGCAACGAGCGCCGGCCCAATTCGAAATACGCCAGCCTGGAGAACTGCCGCGACGAAATCCACGAGGCCGAGGCCATGATGCGACGCGAAGGCATTCGCTGGCTGTCCACCACCACCAAGTCCATCGAGGAAATCGCCACCACCATCCTGCAGGAGATCCGGCCGGAGCGGCTGGAGTATTGAGGTCTGGAGATATCGAGCCGTGTTGCTCTGGTTTTGATAGCTGCCAGCGCTTGATGCACAAGGGCTGGAGGCCTTTTTGATGCATCAAACCCGCCCCGGCCCGGTGTTTTGACCTGGCAAGCTCGATGTTTCTTGATCAAATCGACATCCAGCCCTTGCCGGGCGGGCGCGAGCAGCTCCTTGTTTGATAGCAAGCCAGCTCAGCCCAGCACCGCCACCCCCTTGACCTGCGCATAGACCGCGCTGCCCGGCTGAAGCTGCAGCGCCGCCGCCGACTTGCGCGTGATGCGCGCCAGCAGGGTGCTGCCGCCGGCGTCCAGGCTGACCATGGTTTGCCCCGGGCTGTCGTCGGCCAGACCCGTCACGGTAGCGGCCATCACGTTGAGCACGCTGCTGCCGGCCTGCCGCTGCAGGCTCAGGCTGACGTCACGCGCCTGGATGCGCACCCGCACGCGCTGGCCGGGCTGCAGGGTCTGGCTGGGCAGGCTGATCTGGCCGCCCGCAAATGCCAGGTGGGCGAGCTGCCAGGCGGGTTCCAGGTGCGTCACCGCCGCCTCGATGACGGCGGCCGCCGCGTCGCCGTGCGCCAGCGGCAGGTCGAGCCGGGTCATCAGCTCCCGCGTGGGGCCGGCGGCGGTGATGCGGCCGGCCTCCAGCAGCAGCAGGTGGTCGGCCAGGCGCGCCACCTCGTCGGGTGCATGGCTCACATACAGAACGGGAATGTCCAGCTCGTTGTGCAGCGTTTCCAGGTACGGCAGCACCTCGGCCCTGCGCTGGAGATCCAGCGAGGCCAGCGGCTCGTCCATCAGCAGCAGGCGCGGGCTGGTGGCCAGCGCCCGGGCAATCGCCACGCGCTGGCGTTCGCCGCCAGACAGCGTTTCGGGCCGCCGGCCCATCAGCGGCGTGATGCCCAGCAGCTCCACCGCCTGCTCCAGCGAAACGCGGCGCTGCGCCGCAGGAACCCGGCTGCGGCCGTAGTCGAGGTTGCGCCGCACGTCCAGGTGCTCGAACAGGCTGGCTTCCTGGAACACAAAACCCAGCGGCCGCCGGTGCACCGGCAGAAAGATGCCGGCGTCATCGTCCTGCCAGACCTCGCCATGGACCGTCAATCGGCCGGCCTGCGCGCGTGTCAGCCCGGCAATGCAGCGCAGCAAGCTGGTCTTGCCGGACCCGGACACGCCAAAAAAGGCAGTCACGCCACGTCCGGGCAGCTCGAAGGCCACATCGAGCAGGAAGTCACCCATCTGATGGCGAAACTTTCCCGAAATCACGCCCGCGCTGCCGCTCATGTGCCCTGCTTTCGGCGCCGCGCCGTGCCCGGCTGCAAGGCATACAGCGCCAGCAACACCGCAAAAGAAAACACCAGCAGACCGCCGGCCAGCCAATGCGCCTGCGCATATTCGAGCGCCTCGACGTGGTCGTAGATCTGCACCGACAGCACACGCGTCTGGCCCGGGATGTTGCCGCCCAGCATCAGCACGATGCCGAACTCGCCTACGGTGTGCGCAAAACCCATAACGGCGGCGGTCAGGTAAGCCGGCCGCGCCAGCGGCAGCACCACCGTCAAA
>CBFGNA010000550.1:0-2083 GCA_965650045.1 uncultured Polaromonas sp. | reverse complement strand
GCGGTCTCAGACGCGCTGCAGCCGTGCCACGGGCAAGCCGTGACAGACCTCACTGTTCGAGTCGCCGCTGCGCAGAAAGGTCTCCAGCGTCAGGCTGGCGCTGGCCGGCACCGGCGCGTCCTGCGCGATCGCCGAAGCCAGCAAGCGCAGGCTTTGCCGCCCGATCTCGCGATTGGGCTGCACCACCGTGCCCAGTGTCGGGGTCAAGTCGGTTCCCAGCGAGATGCCGTCGAACCCCACCACGCTGAGCTGTTGTGGCACATGCAGGCCCAGCAGGAAGGCTGCGCGCACCGTGCGTATCGCCAGCAGGTCGTTGGAGCAAACCAATGCCGTGGGGCGGGCGGGCCGCTGCAAAAAAGCTTGGAGCTGCGTCACCGCATCCTCGATGAAAGGCACCTCCAGCAGCTCACCTCCTGGCAGGCCGCAGGCTTGCATTCCCTTGACAAAACCCCGGTAGCGCTGCTGCGCCCGATCAGACGCGGAGAGCTGACCGCTGACCATGGCAATCTGCCGGTGGCCGTGGGCGTACAGGTGACTGACCACCCCGGCGACCGCGCGCTGGCTGTCGACACTGACGCACGGGTGGCGCGCATGCCGGTTGTAGGCCAGCACATACGGCAAGCCGGCCGCCCGGACCTTTTTCAGCCCTCGCGACGTGGCCGCATTCGCCACCACCAGGATCATGCCGTCCACATCACGGTTCATCAGTCGGCCGACGGCATCCTCTTCCTGCAAAACTTCGTAATGGGTGGTCATCGGAATGATGGAATAACCGGCTTCGCCGGCGCTCGCAGCGATGCCTTCCAGGCACTCGGCGAACACCGGATTGAGCAGCGTGGGCAGTACCACGCCGATCACCCGGCTGCGCTGGGTGCGCAGGGTCTGTGCGCTGGCATTGGGCCGGTAACCCAGGCGCTGCGCCACGCCCTGGACGCGCTCACGGGTGGCCGGCTTGACCTGTTCGGGAAAATTGAACACCCGCGACACCGTGGCCACCGAGACACCCGCCTCGCGCGAAACCGCCAGGATGCTCATGTGGGTGGCACAAAAGGAAAGCGCGCGCGCGCCTTGGCACCGGCGGCGCCGCCAGCGCGGACGAAACGCCGGCTGTCGTCGCGCGTGGCCTGATGGTCCCAGGACTCGCTGCGCCCGGCCCGCTGCGCTGCAGCTTTCAAGTAAAGCCGCCGCTTCTGGCTGGCCAGAACGCTCGCCAGCACCGCGTCGCCATCCCAGTCCGCCAGCAACTCGGCACGCAGGCTGTCTTCCAGTTCCCGCAGTTCCGGGCGGCCCGACAGGTTGACCCGTTCGATCACATCGGTTTGCAGATCGTAGAGTTGCGCCGGATGTCCGTGGGTGTACATGTATTTCCACGAACCGCGGCGAATCATGCGGCAAGGTGCAATCACCCCCATGTCGGTGTATTCGCAAATCACGGCCCGCTCATCGCTGGTGGCGGCGCTTGAAGCCCCTGTCAGCAGCGGCACCAGCGAAGCGCCGTCCAGCGGCTCGGGCCAGCCGCGCATGCCACCGGTCCAGTCCAGCAGCGTCGGCAGCAGGTCGACCAGCGACACCGGCGCGCTGATGCGCTGGCCGCCGGCGGCGTCCGGCATGCGCACCAGCAGGGGCACGCGGGCCGAGGCTTCAAAAAAGTTTTGCTTGTACCACATGCCCCGCTCGCCCAGCATCTCGCCATGGTCGGAGGTGAAGATCACGATAGTGTTGCCGGCCATACCGCAAGCCTGCAGCGTGTCGAGCAGGCGGCCCACCTTGTCGTCGATGTAGGAAATGTTGGCGTAGTAGGCGTGGCGCGCATTGCGCACCTGGGCATCGCTGACCGGCTGCAGATCGGCACTGTGCGAGGCATGCAGCCAGCGGCTGTGGATATCGCGCTCGGCCAGCGGAATCGGAGGCACGGCCGGCATGTCTATGGCGTCGTGATCGTAGCGGTCCCAACAGGCCTGTGCCGCCGTATAGGGCGGATGCGGATGGCTGAAGGACACCGCCATGAAAAACGGCTGCGGCTCCGGTTCACGCGCAAGGTCGTACAGGCGCTGCAGTGCCAGGTGCTCGACCTCGTCGTCGT
>CBFGNA010000549.1:0-2088 GCA_965650045.1 uncultured Polaromonas sp. | reverse complement strand
TTTGCTTACTTTCTCTTGGCGAAGCAAGAGAAAGTGAGTCGCCCGCCGGGGCGAGCCCCGGCTTGTTGGCTAGCCTGAACCCTTGAAGCAAAGACGGCTTCGACAAGCTCAGCCCGAACGGGGGCGGGCGAACGGCGGGAGTGATCGAACATGGCTCCCGGATCAAGTCCGGGATGAGCCATCCCGAAGCAGGTCAAGAAGCCTTGACCGCCGCCACCAGCCTCTCGGCGCAGGCCAGCGCCTGCCCCGCATCCCGCGCTTCGACCATGACACGCACGAGAGGCTCCGTGCCACTGGCGCGAATCAGCACCCGGCCGTTGTTGCCGAGTTCGGCCTTCACGGCTTCGGTCTCCGAGGCCAGCAAGGCGCTGCCGGCCCAGTCCTGGCCGGGTTGCAGCCGCACATTGAGCAGGGTTTGCGGAAACAGCGTGACATCCGCGAGCAGTTGCGCCAGGGTCTTGCCGCTGCGCACGCAGGCCTGCAGCACCTGCAGCGCACTGATCAGTCCGTCGCCGGTGCTGTGTTTGTCCAGCGCCAGCAGATGGCCGGAGCCTTCGCCACCGAGCAGCCAGTCTTTTTTCTCCAGCTCTTCCAGCACGTAGCGATCACCGACTTTGGCGCGCACGAATTCAACGCCGCGGGCCTGCAGCGCGAGCTCCACCGCCATGTTGGTCATCAGGGTGCCCACCGCACCCGGCACCTTCTCGCCGCGCGCCAGGCGCTCCGCCACCATCAGGTACAGCACTTCGTCGCCGTTGAACAAGCGGCCTTCGGCGTCCACCAGTTGCAGCCGGTCGGCATCGCCGTCCAGGGCCACGCCGTAGTCCGCGCCATCGGCCTTGACCGCCTTGATCAGGGCCTCGGGGTGGGTGGCGCCGACCTCGTGGTTGATGTTGATGCCGTCGGGCGAGCAACCGATGGCGATCACCTCGGCGCCGAGTTCATGAAATACCTCGGGCGCGATGTGATACGCGGCGCCATGTGCGGCATCGACCACGATCTTCATGCCCTTGAGCGTCAGGTCACTCGCAAAGGTGCTTTTGCAAAATTCGATGTAGCGGCCGGCGGCGTCGTCGAGCCGGCGCGTCTTGCCCAGGCTCGGCGAATCGGCCCACACCGGCGCCTCTTCCAGCGCCGCTTCCACGGCCAACTCCCAGGCGTCGTCGAGTTTGGCGCCCTGGGCGCTGAAAAACTTGATGCCGTTGTCGGGAAAGGCGTTGTGGCTGGCGCTGATCACCACGCCCAGGCTGGCGCGCTGGGTGCGCGTGAGGTAGGCCACGCCGGGTGTGGGCAAGGGCCCGAGCAGCACCACATCCACCCCCGCGGAATTGAAGCCGGATTCCAGCGCGCTTTCGAGCATGTAGCCCGAGATGCGCGTGTCCTTGCCGATCAGCACCGTGGGGCGCGCTTCGGTCCGCTTGAGCACGCGGCCAACCGCATGGGCCAGCCGCAGCACAAAGTCGGGCGTGATCGGCGCCTGCCCCACCGTGCCGCGGATGCCATCGGTGCCGAAGTATTTTCTGGTCATTGTTGTTGTCCCTTGACGAATCGATTGTTATGTTTTGATCACTGCAGACACCGAATTTTAAGGGCCCGCAGTCGCTCAGGACCGTGCAGCAGCCACCCATACTTTCAGTGCCTGCACGGTCTCGCGCACGTCGTGCACACGCACGATGCGCGCGCCGCGCTCCACCGCCAGCACCGCCGCCGTGACGCTGGGCACCATGCGGTCGGCTATGTCGAGCGTGGCCACGCTGGCTAGCGAATGACTGCTGACCGCCGCCAGAGAAGACTTGCGCGACCAGCCCGCCAGCAGCGGATAACCGGCGGCCAGCAGTTCGCGCTGGCGTGCCAGCAGCGAAAAGTTCTGCACCACGGTTTTGCCGAAGCCTATGCCGGGATCCAGCACGATGCGTTCGGCCTGCACGCCGAGCGCGAGCAGGTGACCGGCACAACTTTCAAGAAAGGCCAGCACCTGTGGGACCACATCACAGTCCATGGGCGCCGCCTGCATGGTCTGCGGCTCGCGATGAATGTGCATCAGGCAGACACCACAGCGAGGATGCGCTGCCACAACGGCAGCCGCGC
>CBFGNA010000548.1:0-2089 GCA_965650045.1 uncultured Polaromonas sp. | reverse complement strand
TTCACAGCGCCGGCATGGCTGGCTCCGCGGCGGCCCGGCGAGTCGCCCTGAAGGAACGGCTGGCTGAAAAACTGTTGCGCAGCAGCCCGGCTTGTCCCGCAAGCACCCTGGGCTTGTAGGTCGGCGCCGCTACTTGTTGACAGATTGTCAATTCCGGGTTTCTACGTTCGTGAAAACCCGCATATAATTCAAGTCTGGGAAGAAAGAGTTCGAATCCTTTCGCCCGGTCAAGTAAAACTCGGATCATTTGATTTGAGTTTTTTTTTGGCGATTTCAGGAAATTGTTTTTCTCATTTCATTCAAGGATCAACTCAAATGAACAAGTCTCTCGCCCTGGCAGCCATCGTTGCTGCTGTTGCCCTGGCTGCCTGCGGTAAAAAAGAAGAAGCACCTGCCCCAGCCCCTGTGGTTGAGACGCCTGCTCCTGCGCCTGCAGCTGCACCCGCTCCCATGGAAGCTGCTTCGGCACCTGCCGCTGACGCATCGGCACCTGCTGCTGCCGCTCCTGCGAACGGCACCACCGCTGCCCCCATCGATGCAGGCGCTGGCGCCGGCACCGCCACCAGCGGCACTGGCGAGAAGAAATAAGTTTCTTCCCCCGATATAAAAAGCCGCCTCCGGGCGGCTTTTTTCATGGGCGTTTCCAGGTCCGGGTAGCCCGGTATGAGCCCCTACAAAGTGAGCCAGGGGCTGCCGCTGCCCGCATCGGCGACGACGATATCGGCACTCTGGCAACCCAACGCCTCGGACAGCACAAGCTGCGCGAGTTCAGGGCGGTTGTTCTGCTGGCTGAGGTGGGCAGCCACCAGGTGTTTCATGCGCGGGTGGCAGACGGTGCGCGCAATGTCCGCCGCGGCGCTGTTGGACAGATGGCCAAACTGGCCGCCGACCCGCTGCTTGAGAAAAAACGGATAACTCGAGGCTTCCAGCATGGCGCTGTCGTGGTTGGACTCCAGCAACAGTGCATCGCACAGGCGCAGGTGATCCAGCACATGGGCGGTGGCATGCCCCAGGTCGGTCAGGATGCCCAGCTTGAACGCACCGTCGGTGCAGGTCAGTTGCAGCGGTTCGCGAGCGTCATGCGGAACCGTGAAGGGCGTGAGCTGCAAGCCGCCCAGATCGATGGCCACGCCATCCTGGGCGATACGCAGCCAGCCTTCAAAATCGGGGCTGTCCAGCGCCACCCAGGTGCCCATGCTCATCCACACCGGAATGCCCTGCTGCCTGGCGAACTGGCGGGCGCAGCCGATGTGGTCGCTGTGCTCGTGGGTGATGAAAATGGCGTTGATGTCGCTGGCGGCCAGCCCGGACTGGCCGAGCCTGAGCGCCAGCTGGCGGATGCCCAGGCCGCAGTCAACCAGCACCCGAAAGGCCGGCGGACCGCTGGCCTCGATCAGTGTGGCATTGCCCGTGCTGCCGCTGCCCAGGCTCCTGAATCGCAACACCTTGGCGCAGGCTCCCGCAGGACCTTATTTCAGGTCGTCGGCAATCACCTGGACGATTCGCTGCGCATTGGCTGAAGCGTCTGCCACACCCTGTTCATTGAGAACGGAGACGGTGGTCGCTTCACCCTGGCTGCGCACGGCGATGCGATATTTCAGCGGAGGAATGGCTTTGGGCGAACTGAACATCTTGGCGAAGAAGCCGGGCTCCTTCTTGTCGGCCGTGGGCTCCACGTAGCGCACAAAGTAGACGCCCTGTGAACGGTCGCGGTCTTCCACGGTGAAACCCGTGCGGTCCAGCGCCAGGCCGACACGGCGCCAGGCGCGCTCGAAGCCCTCGTCGATCTGCACCACTGGCTGGTTGTTGACCTTGGCCACGCGCGAGGTCTGACGGTTCGTGCCGCTGGCAAGCAGCGCTTTGGACTGTTCTTGGCTGACGCCGAGCTTGACCATCATGCGGCGCAGGAATTCCGCTTCCAGCTCCGGGTCGGCCGGACGTGGCTGCCAGACGGTGCTTTCGCCGGACTTCACCGGACCGGTGGTGCGGCTTTCCTGAACGGTTTCAACCATGCCGCGATGGCTGATATAGATTTCGGTGCCGCCGGAGGGGGTGCGCTCCAGGCGCGTGCGGAACTTGTCGCGTTCGC
>CBFGNA010000547.1:0-2090 GCA_965650045.1 uncultured Polaromonas sp. | reverse complement strand
AAGAAGGAATCAACGCCCTGCCTGCCAGCCGGCAATGGCGCGGCAGACCCAGTCCGGGTCGTCATGCGGCAGGTCGTGGCCGGCCCAGGGGTGGGTTTGGAGGGTCGCCCCCCACGCCTGGGCCAGCGCCGTGGAGCAGCGCGGGCTGACCAGGTCGTCGCGGGCAGACGCCAGCACCAGCGTCGGGCAGCCGGGCCCCTGCGCTGGCGCGGAAAACCGGGCCGCTGCCCACAGCTGGCGCCAGGCGCTGGCGGGCATGACCGGGGCACTGCGGCGGATCTGCCGCCAGTCGGCGAGGTCCGCCTCGCGCCCCTGTATGCGGCGGCAGGTCATGCCGTGAATGATGGCTTCGGCGGCGCCGGCATCGTCCCAGCAAGCCGCCAGCCGCAGCAGCGAGGGCCATTGCGCCGGCCGCAAGCGCTCGGTGAGGCGGCTGAAGGGCCGCATGCTGGTGTTGACCAGCACCAGCGCCGCGATTTCCTGCGGATGGTGTTCAGCCCAGTCCACGGCCACCATGCCGCCCAGCGACATCGCCAGCAGCCGCCACGGCGGCGGCACGCCCCGGCCGAGCAATTGTGCGCGTGCGAACTGCGTCATCGCGGCGACCGTGGCCGGTGAGCGCAGGCCGTTGAAGACGCCGTTGCCCGGCAGATCCAGCGCCGTCACCGTTGCGCCGGTGGCGGCCAGTTGCTGCGCAAAGCCGCCCCAGTGGCGGGCTTCGCGGCTCAGTCCGCGGAGCAGCACCCAGCTCATGGCAGGGGCCGCGCCCGCCAGTGCGCGCTGGCCTGTTGTTGCAGACTGGCGCGCTGGCCGGGCAAGGGCAACCAGGCCGGCGCAGCATGCGCGGCGCGGGTAAGAAAGTCCAGCAGGTCCACGTGGCGGCGCAACACGCGCTTCACGCGGTGCGCCTTGATCGGGTTGAAGATGCCATGGCGCGAAAACAGCTGGCGCGGGTTTTTGCGTATCCAGAGCCACGAGCCCAGCTCCAGTGTCATCGGCAAAAACACATGGCCCGACGGGGCATGGTCATAGGCGTGGTCCCACAGGTCGCCGTGCAGCAGGTACTGCCTGCTTTGCGGCTCGAAGCTGTAATCGTGGTGTGGCATGGACTGCTCCAGCATGGCCTTGAGCGTGAACATCTCGGGCAGGTGCGCCATCAGCCGGCGCGTGCGCGCATACGGAAACCACAGGCTGTCGCCAAAGCCGTAACCCGAGTGGCAGTCCAGCGCCAGGCTGAAGGGCCGGCTGGACAGTTCGGCTTGCACCACCTGCAGCAGCGCCGTGCTTTCGGTCTCCATGGGCGCGCCGCGCTGGCCGCAGTACCAGGGCAGCAGGGAACTCCAGTTTTGGCCGCCGGCCAGAAAGGGCACGCTGCCTTCGGCGCGCTGCGGTGCGTTGCGCATCAGGTCCACGCCACGCGGGTTGGCGCGTTTGTGGGCCCACATGCCGCCGGGGTTGACGATGGGCATGAACAGCAAACGCACGTTCTGCAGTTGCTGGCGCAACAGCGTGTCCCAGGCCAGCCGGAACAGCAGGGCGCGCATGTAGCTGAGGATCAGTTGCGTGCCGATGCGCTCCAGCCCGTGGATGCCGCCAAAAAAGCCGATGGCCGGCGCGCGCGGGTCGCGCGAACCGAGGGCGGCGGTGAAGATCTCGAACGGCGGCCCGGCGGTGTGCACGCCGGCCACCGCCCGCACGTCGAACTGCGCCTGGCCGTCGCGCAGGATGGCCTTGAAGTCTTCATGCTCGGCAAAGGTGGCGGCCGGGTCGGGCGTGCGGGCGAACAGGTAAGGGTCGGCAGGACGGTGCAGAAATTCCATCTTCCCATCCTTGCAGGCTTGTGTGACAGATCACTACATGCGCTGCCTGGCATGGCTCACGCCGACGCAAGGCGGCGTGGCGGTGACGGCCAAGGTGATGGCGCGGCTGCTGCCGCTTCTGTCGGATCGGACCGTGCTGAAGGTGGTGCGCTAGCCGCGCGAACGGAACTCGTCGACCGGCAGCTTGCTCATCGCGCGATCGACTGCGGCAGCAATGTCGTGCCTGTCGACGCCGATATCGTGCAAATAGCGCTCCGGGAGCGTCTTCAG
>CBFGNA010000546.1:0-2091 GCA_965650045.1 uncultured Polaromonas sp. | reverse complement strand
ACCCGACCAGCCCGGCCGGCCGCGTCAGCCACCACCACATTGCCACGGGTTACAGCGACGCCCAGGGCCTGGCGCAACTGGCGGCGCTGTGCGACGCCGTCACCACGGAATTCGAGAACGTCCCGGCCGATGCGCTGCAGGCGCTGGCGGCCAGCCGGCCGGTGGCGCCCGGCGCAGCGGCGGTGGCGGTGGCGCAAAACCGCATCGAGGAAAAAGCCCACTTCACCGCCAGCGCCGGGGTGGCGGGGGTGACCTGCGCGCCGTATGCGGTGATTGAAACGCCGGCACAGCTGGAAGCCGTCAGCGCCGACCTGCTGCCTGGCATCCTGAAAACCGCACGTTTGGGTTACGACGGCAAGGGCCAGGTGCGGGTTAAAAACGCCGCCGAACTGGCGGCTGCGTGGATCGGCTTGAAGCAGGTGCCCTGTGTGCTGGAAAAGCTGCTGCCGCTCAAGGCCGAATGTTCGGTCATCGTCGCGCGCGGATGGGACGGCAGCATCACCGGGTTTGCGCCGCAATACAACGTGCATGTGGACGGGATCCTGGCGGTGACCGCAGCTTATGAAGGAAATATGCCTCCAGCCCTTGCGCAGCGGGCGCGGGCAGCTACAGAATCAATAGCAAATCACATCGGTTATGTCGGCGTGTTGTGCGTCGAGTTTTTTGTTATCGACGACGGCAGTGCCGACGGCGCACTGGTCGTCAACGAGATGGCGCCGCGCCCGCACAACAGCGGCCACTACACCATGGACGCCTGCGACGTGTCGCAGTTCGACCTGCAGGTGCGCGCCATGGCCGGTTTGCCCTTGCCGCAGCCACGCCAGCATTCGCCGGCCATCATGCTCAACCTGCTGGGCGACGTCTGGCTCGATGCGTCGGGCCAGGCCCGTGCACCCGACTGGCAGGCGGTGCTGGCCTTGCCCGGCACGCATTTGCACCTTTACGGCAAGCTCGAAGCGCGCCCCGGCCGCAAGATGGGCCACCTCAACATCACCGGCGCGGACATCGCCGCCGTGAAGGCCGTGGCACGCCAGGCTGCGCAGCTGTTGGGTTTGCCCGGGCTGGAAGCGCTGCAATGATCCGCGACGGCCGGGATCCGGCAGCGGTGGCCGAGGCGGCGCGCGTCATCCGCGCCGGCGGTCTGGTGGCCTTTGCGACGGAAACCGTTTATGGCCTGGGCGCCGATGCCTCCAGCGACGTCGCGGTGGCCGGCATCTTTGCCGCCAAGGGCCGGCCCAGCGACCACCCGCTGATCGTGCATGTGGCCGAACCCGCGCAAGTGGCCGATTACGCGGCGGAGGTGCCCGCGTTTGCCCAGCGCCTGATGGGCGCGCTGTGGCCCGGCCCGCTCACCGTCATCCTCAAGCGCCGGCCCGGTGTGGCGGCGGCCGCCGCCGGCGGGCAGGATTCCATCGGCCTGCGTTGTCCGGCCCATCCCGTGGCGCAGGCGCTGCTGAAGGCCTGCGGCACCGGTGTCGCCGCGCCGAGCGCCAACCGTTTCGGCCGCGTCAGCCCGACCACCGCCCAGCATGTTGCCGACGAATTCGGTGACGATGTGCTGGTGCTTGATGGCGGGCCCTGCGCCGTCGGCATCGAGTCCAGCATTGTCGACTGCACGCGCGGCCGGCCCGTGTTGCTGCGCCCCGGCGTCTTCACCCGGGCGCAGCTCGAAGCGGCCTGCGGCGAGCCGGTGCTGGACCACCGGGACAGCTCGGACGATGACGCCCCGCGCGCGTCCGGCACCCTGGAGTCGCATTACGCGCCCAACGCCAAAGTCCGGTTGATGGACGCTGCGGCCCTGCAGGCGGCGCTGGACCTGCTCGGCGCCGATGCGGCCCACATCGCGGTGTATGCACGTGCCGTCATGCGCATCCGGTCCGACAGAGTGGTGTATCGCCGCATGCCGGACGACGCGCTGGCCACGGCCCAGCAACTGTTTGCGGTGCTGCGCGGTTTTGATGCGCAGGGCGTCAAGCTGATCTGGATTGAACACCCGCCGCTGGACGCGGCGTGGGATGGTGTGCGCGACCGGCTCGGGCGGGCCGCTGCGGATTGACGCATCGCATGGTCACAGGGCATAGTGGACAAGCG
>CBFGNA010000545.1:0-2091 GCA_965650045.1 uncultured Polaromonas sp. | reverse complement strand
CGGAAGCCTCCCTGGTCAAGGCGCTGGAGGAGCTTGGCATCGGCCGCCCGTCCACCTACGCGTCGATCATGCAGACGATCCAGGACCGAGGCTATCAACTGGACATGAAGGACGGCTACATCGTGACCCAGTCGGGGCTGCAGGGCTTTGCCACCATGACCAGCGTGCCCGGCGTGTTTGCGGCCGGCGACGTGCAGGACCACGTGTACCGCCAGGCCATCACCAGTGCCGGCACCGGCTGCATGGCGGCACTGGATGCACAGCGCTTTCTTGAGCAAAGTTAAAGCCCCGCGCCTGTTGTTTTTGCGTATTGCGCCTTCGAACCGACGGAGCCAAACCCGCGGTCCTTGGGCCAATGGCAACCTCAGGCTTGAGGACGTCCGGTTTTCAGGCTATAATCTATGGCTTAGCTGAGTTCCCCCATGGGGCCGGCATCCGATTTCTATTTTTTACGGAGAGTGCTCATGGCACGCGTCTGTCAGGTAACGGGCAAAGGCCCGATGGTTGGAAACAATGTTTCCCATGCCAATAACAAAACAAAACGCCGGTTTTTGCCCAATTTGCAATACCGCCGTTTCTGGGTTGAAACCGAAAACCGCTGGGTGCGCCTGCGCGTGACCAGCGCTGGTTTGCGCCTGGTCGACAAGCTCGGTATCGACGCGGTCCTCGTGGATCTGCGCGCCCGCGGCGAAATCTAAGGAGAGTCACCATGGCAAAAGGCGCACGCGAAAAAATCAAGCTGGAATCCACCGCCGGCACGGGTCACTTCTACACGACCACCAAGAACAAGAAAACCACGCCCGACAAGATGCTGATCATGAAGTTTGATCCCAAGGCACGCAAGCATGTGGAATACAAGGAAATCAAGCTGAAGTAATTCAGACTGATTTCTGCGTTGCCTGGCAGCGCTTCCAAAAAACCCGCTGGTTTCCGGCGGGTTTTTTTATGCCCGTCCACAACGCGGCGCGTGCGGTGTCAGGCACGCGGGTTGCGGGGGCGGGAACCCGGTCCAGGCAAGCATGCATTGGCCATGCGTTCATGTTCGGCCGTCACAGCGCCCATACGGCTCTCCCGAGCCTCGCATGGGAGCCTTGCCTGTCCGAGGTCAGGACAAGAAAAAGGCTGCAACAGCAAAAAGCCGGTGCAGCCTGACCAGTCTGCCGCAGCAGACCGGAATTCAGCGCGTCAAGCGCGTGCGGCGCGCAAGTTCATCGAAAAGTCGCGCAGGGCAGCAATCCCGCTTTCCTCCGCGCGGTGGCACCAGGCCTGCAAGTCGCTGGCCAGTTGCTCACGCGATGCCGAGGTGGACAGCCACATCTGACGGAGCTCTTCACGCATGGTGACCATCTTGTCCAGGACCGGGTGCTCGGCGCGGACCTGGGCAATCTTTGGCTTGGCCGCTGCGGGCACCTTGTCATAGTCGCGATGCAGCCAGCGGTTGGCGGCCTTCAGGGCCGAGATATCCGCCTTGCGGGCCTTGAGCGCCTCGATCTCGGCCTTCCCGGCACGGCGCAGTTCACGTGCAAAACCGGCCATGACCTCATAACGGTGGGCAATCAGCGCCTCAAGCGTTTTTTCGTCGGCCACGGGCTGGATGGAACCCAGCGTCAGCTTGGGCGGCACCTTCTTGACGGTGGCCAGTCCCACTTTTTCCAAGCCGCGAATGTAGATCCAGCCAATGTCGAATTCATAGGGCTTGACCGAGAACTTGGCCGACGTGGGATAAGTGTGGTGATTGTTGTGCAGCTCCTCGCCGCCAATCATGATGCCCCAAGGCGAGATGTTGGTGCTGGCGTCGGGCGCCTCGAAATTGCGGTAGCCCCAGTAGTGGCCGATACCGTTGATGATGCCGGCGGCCGTCACGGGAATCCAGGCCATTTGCACCGCCCACACAGCCAGACCGGCCGCGCCGAACAAGGCCAGGTTGATGATCATCATCAGGCCCACACCCTGCCAGCTATAACGGGTGTAGAGATTGCGTTCCAGCCAGTCGCTGGGCGTGCCGTGGCCATACTTGACCATGGTTTCCTTGTTCTTGCTCTCGGCGCGGTACAGCTCGGCACCTTCCCAGAATACTTTCTTGATGCCGTG
>CBFGNA010000544.1:0-2094 GCA_965650045.1 uncultured Polaromonas sp. | reverse complement strand
CCGCGCTGTCGCGGCTGGCACGTATCGCCTTCAGGCGCATGATCTGGCCCTCGCGCACCGCCACGTTGTCGATGTCGCGCGCCTCAATCGCGTCCTCGGTCTTGAGCTTGTATTTGTTGACACCGACGATCACGTCCTTGCCGCTGTCGATGCGCGCCTGCTTCTCAGCCGCCGCCGCTTCGATCTTGAGCTTGGCCCAGCCGCTGTCCACGGCCCTGGTCATGCCGCCCATGGCATCGACTTCTTCAATGATGGCCCAGGCGGCGTCGGCCATGTCCTGGGTCAGTTTTTCCATCATGTAGCTGCCAGCCCAGGGGTCGATCACGTTCGGGATGTGGGTTTCTTCCTGGATGATGAGCTGGGTGTTGCGCGCGATGCGCGAGGAGAACTCGGTCGGCAGCGCAATCGCTTCGTCAAAACTGTTGGTGTGCAGGCTTTGCGTGCCGCCAAACACCGCGGCCATGGCCTCGATGGTGGTGCGCACCACGTTGTTGTACGGGTCCTGCTCGGTCAGGCTCCAGCCCGAGGTCTGGCAGTGCGTGCGCAGCATCAGGCTCTTGGGGCTTTTCGCATTGAACTCTTTCATGATGCGGCACCAGAGCAGGCGCGCGGCACGCATCTTGGCGACTTCGAGGTAGAAATTCATGCCGATGGCCCAGAAAAAGCTCAGGCGGCCGGCAAAACCATCGACATCCAGGCCCTTGGCCATCGCCGTTTTCACGTACTCCTTGCCGTCGGCCAGCGTGAAAGCCAGTTCCAGCGCCTGGTTGGCGCCGGCTTCCTGCATGTGGTAACCGGAGATGGAAATCGAGTTGAACTTCGGCATGTGTTTGGCCGTGTACTCGATGATGTCGCCAATGATGCGGATGCTGGGCTGCGGCGGAAAGATGTAGGTGTTGCGCACCATGAACTCTTTGAGGATGTCGTTCTGGATGGTGCCGCTGAGCTGGTCCTGCGCCACGCCCTGCTCCTCGGCCGCCACCACATATCCGGCCAGCACCGGCAGCACCGCGCCATTCATCGTCATGGACACCGAGACCTTGTCCAGCGGGATCTGGTCGAACAGGATTTTCATGTCCTCGACCGAGTCAATCGCCACGCCGGCCTTGCCCACGTCGCCGGTCACGCGCGGATGGTCGCTGTCATAGCCGCGGTGCGTGGCCAGGTCAAAGGCCACCGACACGCCCTGCCCGCCCGCGGCCAGCGCCTTGCGGTAAAAGGCATTCGATTCCTCGGCGGTGGAAAACCCGGCGTACTGGCGGATGGTCCAGGGCCGCACCGCATACATGGTGGCTTGCGGTCCGCGAATGAAGGGCTCAAAACCCGGCAGGGTATCGGTATAAGGCAGGTCCTTGACGTCCTCTGCCGTGTACAGCGGCTTGACGGTGATGCTATCGGGCGTTTGCCAGTTCAGCGCGTTGACATCGCCGCCGGGGGCCGATTTGGTGGCCGCCTTGGTCCAGGCTTCCAGAGTGGCGGGGGCAAATTCAGGGGAAACGGGCGGTTTGGGGCGGCTCATGGCGGATGTTTTCGACCCTGTCGGGCGGTGTTCTGTGAGTGTTCGCAGTTTACATTATTTATAATTATTGATACAAAATTTAGTTTCCGCTAAGATCTGCCAGGCATTTCCAACCGCTTTCTTTGACCCGATTGCTCCCATGGCCGCTGTTTCACTGACCCCCCGCGCACTTTACGAAGAGGTGGCGGAACTGCTGCGCCAGCGCATTTTCAGCCGTGAACTGGCACCCGGAAGCTGGATCGACGAGCTCAAACTGGCCGAGGAATACGGCATCAGCCGCACCCCCCTGCGCGAAGCGCTCAAGGTGCTGGCCACCGAAGGGCTGGTGACCATGAAGGTGCGGCGCGGGGCCTACGTCACCGAAGTTTCCGAGCGCGACCTGGCCGATGTTTACCACCTGCTGGCGCTGCTGGAGAGTGATGCGGCCGGTGTCGTCGCCATGCAGGCCACCGACGCCCAGTTGCAGGAGCTGCAGGCGCTGCACCGCGAACTGGAGGCCGCCGTTGGAGACCGCGAACGCTTTTTTCAGATCAACGAAACCTTCCACATGCGCCTGCTGGAAATCGCCAACAACC
>CBFGNA010000543.1:0-2101 GCA_965650045.1 uncultured Polaromonas sp. | reverse complement strand
CCGGCGCCTGGGCCAGGGCCGCCAGGCTGAGCGCGAGCGCGGCGCAGGCAAGCAGAAAGGGTTTCAAGCCGGTCGTTGTCATGAGGGCAGACGGCATTGCGGCACCGTGTCTGCCCATTATGGCGGCGAAGCCTCCCGCCGTCTCAGGCGACGAAACGCAGGGCCTTGCCGGGGCGGGCTGCAAGTTCGCTGACCGCGGCCTCCAGCGTCTGCAGCAGCGCCGCCACGCCCTGGGCCTGGAAAGGTTTGGCCGCCACGGCCACCTTCAGTTGCAGCACCGTGCCCGGCGGCAGGATGTCGCTGGGCGCCAGGCCACGCGCGATCAGCCGCTGGCCGATCTCGGACACCTGGTCGCGCGTGAAATGGCCTTCAAGAATCACGACAAAGTCGCCATCGCGGTGGCGCGCCACCGTGTCGCCTTCGCGAATCACGTGGGTGATGCAGGCGCCGGCATGCACCAGCGCGGTCTGCGCCACCTGCAGGCCGTAGTCGGCGCGGATCTCCTGGATGTTGCCGATACGCACGCGAAGCACCACCCCTGTCTCCGGGTCGCGCTGCTGGTGGTGCAGCAGGTGTTCGAGCCGGTCCAGCATCACGCGGTGGTTGGCTGCGCCGGTCAGTGGATCGACGCGGGACAGGGCGCCCACCCGCACCTGGTTGTCGCGCCGCTCACGGCTGCGCAGGTAGAGGGCGATCAGCAGCAGCGGAATCTCGACGGCCACACCGATCTGCGCGCCGTACTGCGTCCAGAAGGACATCGGGATCAGCTGCATGTTGCGCAGCACCGGGAAAAATGATCCGGCCAGCACGGCCAGCACACCCGCAAGAATCCACAGGCCCACGCGTGGGATGCGCCAGGCGTACCACAGCGCCACGCCGAGATAGATGACAAAGCTGCCGATGTAATACGGGCCGGTGATGGCGAAAAACGGGTCCCGCCCGAAAAAGACGAAACCCAGCGCCAGCACGCCACCCGCTGCCGCCATGGCGAGCATCAGGTGGGTGGCCCAGCGCTCGCCCCGCTCCACCACCAGCTCGCGCATGAACAGGTGGCCCAGCGCCGCACCGGTGATCGGCAGGACGTTGGACGCCGCGTCATTCCACCAGGCATTGTTCGGCCAGAAATACTCGCCGGCCAGGCCGGTCAGGGACAACTGGCCGACCGCAATGACGGCGACATAGGACGCATACCAGGAATGGATGGAGTCGCGCCAGGTCCAGGCGTTGACCGTGCACAGCACAATCACCAGCGCCACCAGCCCCATGTAGGCGCCCAGCAGCAAATGCCAATGTTTGCTGGACTCCTGAAAATCACGGGTGTTCCAGACCGTCCAGCGCACGTTGATGGGGTGGCTGTGCTGCACCCGCAGGTAGGTGGGGCGCAGTTCGCCGGGCTGTTGCACAAACTCGAACACCGGATGCAGGTAACGCAGCGGCCACCGCGCCACCATGATCGAGTCGCCGGAGTACTCGACATTCCAGTTGCCGCTGTCGCCCGGACGATAAAACTCGACCCGGTTCATGCCGGGATGCGGCACCGCCAGCACCCGCGAGGTGGGCACGCTGACCGGGGGCAAGGCCAGCTGGTACCACATGGCCGCCGGCCCGCCCGTCGGCATGATGCGGTCGGGCTCGGCCGGCATGGCCTCGCCCCGCGCGAAGCGGTTGCCTATCTCGTCGAGCGTCTGCGCCCCGGAAGCATCGATCAGCACCAGGCCAGTGCCGTGCGGGCCGAGCCACTGCTCGACACCGAACGCGGCAGCTTGCGGCGCAGCCCATGGCGCGGCCAGCGCCAGCAATATCACCAGCAGCCCACGCGCTGCCCGGGCTCTGGCCAGCCAGCGGGCGATGTCAAGGCTGGGCGGGAGGGGAAACAACCGGAGGGAGACAGGCAACATGAACGGTGGGAGCGGCGGCATGGGACGGCCGGGACAGTTTCTGGAAATCGGGCCGGTGCAGCCAGACCATCCCGGACTTTACCAAGCGGCTTGCCGGCTGACCATCCTACAGATGCAGGATGGGACGGCCGCGGGGACCGGACCCTTGCCGGCGCCGGATTCCGATGGCGGCGGTGCGCGGCAGCGGCCCACTGAAAAAGCGC
>CBFGNA010000542.1:0-2109 GCA_965650045.1 uncultured Polaromonas sp. | reverse complement strand
GCAGGCGGCGGTGACCCACTCTTTGCTGAGGCCGACTTTCTTGGCGATGGCGTCCCAGGTCAGGCCCTTGGACACTTTGGCGGTGATGATTTTTTCGGTGATTTCCATGCGGTTCATGCTGCTTGCTCCTGTGATTAAAAGGGGGCTGAAAAGTTAAATGGTTAGGGGCGTCATACCGTTCCGGCTGAGCTTGGCCTGTCCTGAGCTCGACGAAGGGTCGAAGCCTGTCTCTGAGAAGACCGAAGAACCCTTTGACAGGCTCAGGGCGAACGGGGAGGGGCGCGCGACACGGAAGTGGCGCGAGGTGGTTTTCATGGTCATACAGCCACCGGGCGCGGCCAGTGGAATTTGCGCTCGGCTGCCTTGATCGGCACGTCGTTGATGCTGGCCTCGCGGCGGCGCATCAGGCCCAGTTCGTCAAACTCCCACTGCTCGTTGCCGTGGGAGCGGAACCAGAAGCCGGCGTCGTCGTGCCATTCGTACTCGAAGCGCACCGAGATGCGGTTGCCGGTAAAAGCCCAGAGTTCTTTCTTGAGCCGGTAGTCCAGCTCTTTCGCCCACTTGCGATGCAAAAACTCGCGGATCATGGGCCGGCCCGAGAAGAAGTCGGCGCGGTTGCGCCAGACCGAGTCTTCGGTGTAGGCCAGCGCGACGCGCTCGGGGTCGCAGCTGTTCCAGGCGTCTTCGGCCTTCTGCACTTTTTCTTTCGCGGTTTCCAGCGTGAAGGGCGGCAGCGGTGGGCGGGCTTGTTCTGTATTGCTCATGCAACAGCTTTCAGGGTGACGGCGGGCGGCGCGTCGGCCAGGGCGCCGCGGCCGGGCTCCACCGTGGGTGGGTGCGCCGGCGCCTTGCCGTGCGACAAGTCTTTCGAACGCGCCACCAGAAAGTCAACGAGGTGGTTGCGCAGGGGGTAGTACTGCGGGTCGTGGTGCACGGTGGCGCGCTGGCGGTCGCGCGGCATGGTGTTGCGCACGATCTCGGCCACACGCGCCTGCGGGCCGTTGCTCATCAGCAAAATCTTGTCGGCCAGCAGCACGGCTTCGTCCACGTCGTGGGTGATCATGAAAACCGTCTGGTGCGTCTCGCGCACGATGCTCAGCAGCTCGTCCTGGATGGTGCCGCGCGTCAGCGCATCGAGTGCGCCGAAAGGCTCGTCGAGCAGCAGCATCTTGGGTTCGATCGCAAAGGCGCGCGCGATGCCGACGCGCTGCTTCATGCCGCCCGACAGCGCCGAAGGCTTCTTGTCGATGGCGCCCGACAGGCCGACCAGGTCCACGTATTTCTGCACATGGGCATCGACCTGGGCGTTGCTCCAGTCCGGCCACTTGGAGCGCACGGCGAACGCGATGTTCTTGCGCACGGTGAGCCAGGGCATCAGCGCATGGCCCTGAAACACCACGCCGCGCTCCAGGCTGGGGCCGGCAACCTCACGGCCGTCCATGAAGACGTGGCCGGCGCTGGCGCTTTCCAGACCCGCGAGCACGTTGAGAATCGTGGTCTTGCCGCAGCCCGAGTGGCCGATGATGCAGACAAACTCGCCGCGCGCGATGCTGAAGTTGACCTCGTCGAATACCGGCTCGGTGGTGCCGGGGTAAGACTTGGCCAGGCCTTCGACCTGAAGAAACGGCCGGCCGACGGCGGGCGCGGCGTTCAGGGTGTCATTCGGCATAAGTCACCCACTTCTGCAACTGCGCAAACATCAGGTCCAGCAGCATGCCCATCACGCCGATCACGACGATGGCAAAAATCACGTTGGTCAGCGAGAGGTTGTTCCATTCGTTCCAGACAAAGTAGCCAATGCCGGTGCCGCCGACCAGCATCTCGGCGGCGACGATCACCAGCCAGGCGATGCCCATGGAAATGCGCATGCCGGTGAGGATGGTCGGCGCGGCGGCTGGCAGGATGACGAGGAAAGCCTTGCGCAGCGGTTTCACTTCCAGCGTCCTGGCAACGTTGAGCCATTCACGCTTGACGGCAGACACACCGAAGGCGGTGTTGATCAGCATGGGCCAGACCGAACAGATGAAGATCACAAAAATGCCCGAGGTGGATGAGTCCTTGATGGTGTAAAGCGCCAGCGGCATCCACGCGAGCGGCGAGATCGGTTTG
>CBFGNA010000541.1:0-2114 GCA_965650045.1 uncultured Polaromonas sp. | reverse complement strand
GCGGAACCACCGGGCGCAGCAAGGGAGCCATGCTGTCGCACGGCAACATGCTGAGCAACGCGCTGGTGCTCAAGGACTACTGGGGCTGGACGGCGACCGGAGGGCCCGAAGGCCGTGGCGACGTGCTGATCCACGCGCTGCCGATTTTCCATGTGCATGGCTTGTTCGTCGCTATCCACGGCGCGCTGATCAACGGCAGCAAGATGATCTGGCTGTCGAAATTCGATCCGAAGCTGGTGGTTGAAAAGTTGCCTGAAGCTACGGTGTTCATGGGGGTGCCCACACTGTATGTGCGACTGCTGGCCGAGCCTGGTCTCACGCGCGAGACCTGCAAAAACATGCGGCTGTTTGTCGCCGGCTCCGCGCCGCTGCTGATCGAAACCTTCAAGGCCTGGCAGGAACGCACCGGCCACACGATTCTTGAGCGCTACGGCATGAGCGAGACTGCCATGCTGACCTCCAATCCCTATGACGGCGAGCGCCGCGGCGGCACTGTTGGATTCGCATTGCCGGGCGTCACGCTGCGCGTGCAGGGTGATGGCGGCCAGGCCCTGCCGGCCGGCGAGGTCGGCGGTATCGAGGTCAAGGGCCCCAACGTGTTCCAGGGCTACTGGCGCATGCCTGAAAAAACGAAGGAAGAGTTCACCGCCGACGGCTTCTTCAAGACCGGCGACGTCGGCAAGATCGACGAGCGCGGTTACATCCACATCGTCGGCCGCAGCAAGGACCTGATCATCAGCGGCGGCTACAACGTTTATCCGGCCGAGATCGAGGGCTACATCAACGACATGCCTGGCGTCGCTGAAAGCGCGGTGGTGGGCGTGCCGCATCCTGATTTCGGCGAGGTTGGCGTGGCCATCGTGATCCCCAAACCCGGCAGCACACTGGACGGCGAGGCCATCATCGCGGCGCTGAAAGCGGGCCTGGCCAACTTCAAGATCCCGAAGCGCTGTTTTGTGGTCGCCGAGCTTCCACGAAACACCATGGGCAAGGTGCAGAAAAACCTGCTGCGCGAGCAGTACAAGGCGCTGTTCGCAGGCTGAAGAAAGTGCCTGGCTTTAGCTGCCTGCCCGTTCCGGCAGCGTGGCCAGCACCACGCCGGCCAGCGCCAGCGCAAACGCCGCGAACTGCGCCGCGCCCATGGTCTCACCGAGCACCAGCACACCCACCAGCGCGGCGCTGATGGGCAGCATCACGGTGAACACCCCGGCGCGGCTGGCCGGCACGCCCTTCAGCCCGGTCATCCACAGCCACACGGTCCAGACACTGGCCGCCAGCGCATAAAACAGCAGCAGCAACCAGATGCCCGGAGTCACTGCCGCGAAATCGAAGTGCCAGGCCAGCCACAGGCCCATGGGCGTGACCAGCACAAAACCCCAGAGGTTGATCAGCGCAGTGATGCGTTTGGCGCCGAGAACGCCGGTGAGCCTTTTGCCGATCACCGCATAGGCGGCTTCGCAAAACACGGCGCACATCAACAGCAGGTTGCCCAGCCCTCTGCTGTTTGAAGCCAAATCGGGCTCCAGCCCTTGTGTGGCGGGCGCAGGCAGCTCTGTTTTTGATAGCGAAACCAGCGCAATGCCCAGCACGGCGCAACCCACCGCCAGTCCCACGCGCAGGCTGATGCGTTCCCGCAGAAAGACCCAGCTCAGCACCGCCACCACTGCAGGAATTGCCGCCATGATGACGCCGGCCGCCACCGCGCCCGACAAGCTGACGCCGTACAGCATGCAGATCGAAAAGAGGAAGTTGCCAAGAAACGATTCGAGGAACACCAGTTGCCGGGTCCGGCGCGTCATGGGTGCTTCACCGGCGGGTTTTTTAAGCCAGTGCAGCATCGCCGCGCCGCCGATGCCGAAACGCAGCCAGGCCAGCAAAAAGACCGGGAAGATGGCGACCAGCGGCCTGGACAGCGCCACATAGCTGCCGACCAGCGACATGCTGAGGGCAAGGCAGGCGCAGGCCAGGAGACGGTTCATGGCAAAAGGAGTTTCTTCGGAGGGAAAGGCGCCGGCACGGCAAGCGCCTGCAACAATGAACGGAAATCATGCCTCAATTCCGATCTCAATTCCGATCTGACCCAGTGACCGCTGCCGCTGCCCGCCACGTCTTTG
>CBFGNA010000540.1:0-2129 GCA_965650045.1 uncultured Polaromonas sp. | reverse complement strand
CCAGCAGCAGACCGGCCAGGCCCAGCACCAGACCCAGCCACTGGCGCGCACTGACGCGGCTTTTGCCCGCGCCCGACTCGCCCATCTGCGACACCCAGACGGCCGTCAGCACCGGCTGCAGGCCGACCACCAGCGCCGACAGGCCAGACCCCATGCCGCCCTTGATCGCGGACCAGACCCCACTGAGGTAACCCGCGTGAATCAGGATGCCGGTGACGGCAAGATGCAGCCACTGCGCACGGCTGGCCGGCCAGGCCACCCGCGCCATGACGATCCAGACCATGAAACACAGCAGCGACAAGGCGTAACGTATGGCCAGAAAGCTGAGCGGCGGCGCGTAAGGCAGGCCGTATTTGGCGACGATGAAGCCGGTGCTCCAGATCAGCACAAAAACAGCAGACATCGCCCGGACCAGGGCGTCGTTGGATGCGGGCCTGCTCATTTGGCGCGGGCGCGGATTTCGGGAATGGCTTTTTTCAGGTAATAAATCATGGACCAGACCGTCAGGATGGCCGACAGCCAGATCAGCCAGGTGCCCCACAGGTTGGTGTCCACGAAGCCAAAAAGATCCCGGTCATACAGCAGGAACGGGATCGCCACCATCTGCACCGTCGTCTTGACCTTGCCGAGCATGTGCACCGCCACGCTTTTGGTGGCGCCTATCAGGGCCATCCACTCACGCAGCGCGGAAATGGCAATTTCCCGGCCGATGATGATGAGCGCCACAAACACATCGATGCGGTCCAGGTGCACCAGCACCAGCAGGGAGGCGCACACCAGGAACTTGTCGGCAACCGGGTCGAGGAAAGCGCCAAAGGAAGAAGTCTGGTTCAGTTTGCGCGCCAGGTAGCCATCCAGCCAGTCGGTGGCGGCAAACACCACGAACATCACGGTGGCGATCAGGTTGGCCTTTTCCGGCGCAATGTCGATGTAGAAGACCCCCACAATCAGCGGAATCGCGACAATGCGCGTCCAGGTCATCACGGTGGGTATGGTCAGGAACATCACCCGATTTTGGCATGAGCCGGCAAGGGCCGACCGCTTGCTGCAGCGGCACCCCTGAAATAGACCGGCTTCCTGCCCGCTCCGTGGTTCAAATGCCAACCGGCACTCAGTGCAGCGCGCGGTAGATTTCGTCGGCCAGTTCGCGGGAAATGCCTTCCACGGTGGCGATGTCTTCGGCGCTCGCAGACGTCACGCCACGTATCCCGCCGAAGCGCTGCAGCAGGCTGGCGCGTTTTTTGGGGCCGATGCCGGCAATGTCCTCCAGCCGGCTGGCGCCGACCCGCACCTTGGCGCGTTTGGCGCGCATGCCGGTGATGGCAAACCGGTGGGCCTCGTCGCGGATCTGGGCGATCAACATCAGCGCGGCGGAATCCCGGCCGAGATAGACCTTCTCACGCCCATCGGCAAACACCAGTTCTTCAAGACCCACCTTGCGGCCCTCGCCCTTTTCAACGCCGGCGATGAGACCGAGGTCCAGTCCCAGTTCCTCAAATACCTCGCGCGCCATAGCCACCTGGCCCTTGCCTCCATCGATCAGCACCAGATCCGGCAACCGTGCGGTGTTGTTGCGCGCCGCTTCGGCGAGTTTGCTGTAGCGGCGCATCAGCACCTGGCGCATGGCGGCGTAGTCGTCGCCCGGCGTGATGCCGTCGATGTTGTAGCGCCGGTATTCCGCACTTTGCATCTTGTGACCGTGAAACACCACACACGAGGCCTGGGTGGATTCACCGGCGGTGTGCGAGATGTCAAAACACTCGATGCGCAGGGCGTCGAGGTTGTCCAGCGACAACTCCAGCGCCTCGGCCAGTGCCCGCGTGCGCGCCTGCTGCGAGCCCTGCTCGGCCAGCAGGCGGGCGAGCTGGAGGTCGGCGTTTTTCTGCGCCATTTCCAGCCAGATGCGGCGCTGCTCGCGCGGCTGGTGGATGGCGCTGACCTTGTTGCCGGTCTGCATGATCAGCGCCGCAATCAGGGCCTTGTCCACCGGCTCACTGCAAACCAGCACGGGCGGCACCGGCACGCCGACGTAGTGCTGGGCGATGAAGGCTTCCAGCACCAGCGCTTCCAGGCTTTTGAGCTTGCCGGATGCCGCAGCGGCGCTGGCGTCCATGCTGTCTTCGTCCAGT
>CBFGNA010000539.1:0-2131 GCA_965650045.1 uncultured Polaromonas sp. | reverse complement strand
GCTCGTTGATGATGCGCTTGACGTCCAGGCCGGCAATGCGGCCGGCGTCCTTGGTCGCCTGGCGCTGTGCGTCGTTGAAGTAGGCAGGCACGGTGATCACGGCTTCGGTGACTGGCTCGCCGAGGTAGTCTTCGGCGGTTTTTTTCATCTTGCGCAGGATGTCGGCAGACACCTGCTGCGGCGACATTTTTTTGCCGTGCACCTCGACCCAGGCGTCGCCGTTGTCGGCCGCCACGATCTTGTAGGGCATCAGGTCGATGTCCTTCTGCACTTCCTTCTCGCTGAACTTGCGGCCGATCAGTCGCTTGACCGCATACAGGGTATTTTTGGGGTTGGTCACGGCCTGGCGCTTGGCCGAGGCGCCGACCAGCACTTCACCGTTTTCCAGATAGGCGACGACCGACGGCGTGGTGCGCGCACCTTCCGAGTTTTCGATGACGCGGGGGACATTGCCCTCCATCACAGCGACGCAGCTGTTGGTGGTGCCCAGATCGATGCCGATGATTCTTCCCATGATGAACTCCTAGATTTTCTTGGTTGACTGTGTGGAAGCGCGGGCCGGTTTCAGCCGGGGGTTCGCAGACCGTGTTGATGACTTGTGGATAACTTTTGCCGTTTCAAGTGCAATATCTTGAATTTGACCAATTATTTGGGGGCGGCCACCGTGACCAGGGCGGGCCGCAGCACGCGGTCGGCGATCAGGTAGCCTTTTTGCAGCACGCCCACCACGGTGTTGGCTTCCTGCGTGGACTCGGGAGGAAGCGGCACCATGCTGATGGCCTGGTGCTGGTGGGGGTCGAACTTTGCGCCGCTGGCGGGGTTGATCTCCACCACCTTGTTGCGCTCCAGCGCGCTCTTGAGCTGCTTGAGGGTGGCTTCGGTGCCTTCACGGATCTGGTCGGCGGTGGCATCCGCTTGCTGCAGGCCGGCCTCCAGGCTGTCGGCCACCGGCAGCAGGCTTTCAGCGAAACCTTCCAGGGCAAATTTGCGCGCCTTGGCAACTTCGTCGTCGGCGCGGCGCCGGGCGTTTTCGGTTTCGGCCTTGGCGCGCAGGTAGTTGTCGGCCAGCTCGGCGTTTTTGGCCTGCAGCGCAGCCAGCTCGGCCTGCACGGCACTCAGGGCGTCGGTCTCGTTGGCGGCCTGGGCGGCTTCCAGCTCTTCGGGACTGGGATCGCCGGTCAGGTCTTGGTTTTGTTCAGCTTGGGTGTTGTCGGACATAGGTCGGTGGCGGTTCGTGTAAACAAAGACAAAAGGGCAACTGGGGGCTTGATGGCCCTTTTCAAGACAGGGAAATGCACGCCGGCAGAAAATGCCGCGCGCCCGCGGCAGCGCCCGGGATTTGTCACCTCAATGCTATCAAATCAGGAGCTGCTTGCGCAGGCTGCAAAAGGGCTGGAGCCTGATTCGGTTCGCAAAGACGAGGCGGGATGCCCGGTGCGGCCGCGCATAAAAAAGACAGGCCTGGGCCTGTCTTTGCGGCGGGGGCAGCGCTTATTTTTTCTTGACGATGCTGGTGGCCTTGACCTGGCTGGCCGTCCACTTGGCGGCAAAAGCCTGCATGTCGTTGAGGCGCTTGAGCAGGTCGGCACCCATGGGGGTGACGGTGTAACCCTCGCTGGCGTGGCTCATGAGGCCGGCTGCGCGGAGTTCCTTGATGCGGGTGTTCAGGGTGTTGGGGGTGATGCTGCCGATGCTGTCCTGGAGCAGCCGGAAAGTCTGCGGATGGCCGTCCTTGAGCGCCCACAACACGCGCAAGGCATAACGTGCCTCAAGCAGTTCAAACAGCTGACCGACCGCAGCATTTTCTTTGGCACTCATGGGGGGCATCTCCTGGTCACGTTTCTGTCACGGTTAATCGATAAGCATGCGCTTGAAGCGAAATATAGCGGAAATTTCTGACTGCTACTAGTTTTATAGCTGCCCGCGCCCGCCGCGTGTGGCGTTGCGGCCAAAAAGCTTGAAATGTCAGGCCGGATGGGGTAACGCGGATTTCACAGATACACTTTTTGCAGCAGGCGGATCAGGGTTTTGCGTTCTGCTGCCGAGAGGCGGGCGGTGGCATCCAGTTCCAGCTCCTGGGCGGTGCGCTCGGCATCATGTGCGCCTGCCTCGACGTGACGCTGCCCTACGT
>CBFGNA010000538.1:0-2133 GCA_965650045.1 uncultured Polaromonas sp. | reverse complement strand
GAAGTTTTGCGTCGCGGCTCTGTGATGCCGGCCCATTTGCTGGCGCTGGACGCCGGGCGCAAGCTGGACCTTCGCCGCCAGCGTGCGCTGGCTCGCTACTACCTCGACGCCGGCTCCGGCGGCTTGGCCGTGGGCGTGCATTCCACACAATTTGCGATCCGTGACGTGGGCCTGTATGAGCCGGTACTGGAACTGGCCATGCAAACCGCCCATGACTGGACGCCGCTGGGCGGCAAGCGGCCGCTGTTCATGACGGCAGGGTTGGCGGGCAAGACGGCGCAGGCCGTGCGCGAAGCGGGCATTGCGCGTGGTCTTGGTTACCAGGCCGGCCTGCTGAGCCTGGCGGCCATGAAGGGCAGCAGCGAGGACGAGCTGATTGCCCACTGCGAGGCGGTTGCCGCAGTCATGCCGCTGGTGGGTTTTTACCTGCAGCCTGCCGTGGGAGGCTTGCACCTGCCGGCCAGCTTCTGGCAGCGTTTTGCAGCCATAGACAACGTGGTGGCCATCAAGATGGCGCCTTTCAACCGCTACCGCACGCTGGACGTGTTGCGCGGCGTTATCAACGCCAGGGCGGAAGACCGCGTCACGCTTTACACCGGCAACGACGACCACATCGTGCTGGACCTGCTGGCGCCGTTCACCTTCAAGAGGGACGGGCAGCCTGTGATCTTGCGCATCAAGGGCGGCTTGCTGGGTCACTGGAGCGTGTGGACCCAGCGTGCAGTCGAGTTGCTGGCCCGCGTGCATGCGGCGGTGGCTGCGGGCGCGGTGACGCCTGAATTGCTGGCGCTGGACGCGCAAGTGACGGATTGCAACAGTGCGCTGTTCGACGTGGCGAATGATTTCCACGGATGTATTGCCGGTTGCCACGAGATGTTGCGCCGTCAGGGCCTGCTCGACGGCATCTGGTGCCTGGACCCGAAAGAGGGCCTGAGCCCGGGTCAGGCCGAGGAACTCACCCGCGTGCATGCGGATTACCCTGCGCTCAACGACGACGCGTTTGTCCGGGCCCACCTTGAGCGCTGGCTGGCGGCCTGATGTTTAGGGCTTACCTCGTTGACAGCCCGGGGTTAACTTAATAAAGTACCTGCTAATTAACCATTTGGGTAATTAAATCCACAACCTGCAACCGGAGACAGCATGAACAAGCGCTCATTCGTCAAAAGCTTTTCCCTCGCCGCCGTGGCCCTGGCCATCGCAGCGCCCGCCATGGCCCAGAACTGGAAGCCGTCGCGCCCGATCAATCTGATCGTGCCCTGGGCCGCCGGGGGCTCCACCGACCAGGTCACCCGTGTGGCCGCGGCAGAACTTGAAAAAGCGCTGGGCCAGACCATCGTCGTGGTGAACCAGCCGGGCGCTTCGGGCGCCATCGGCACCAAGAGTGCGCTGGATGCCGCCAAGGACGGCTACACCTGGACCGCAGGCGCCGCGCAGGATCTGGGCACCTACCAGACGCTGGGCTCCGTCAATACCAGCATCAAGGACTGGCACCTGTTCCTGAACGTGGCCAATATCCAGTTGATCGGCGTCAATCCGCAGCGTCCCTGGAAGAACGCCAAGGAATTGCTGGACGACATGAAGGCCAAACCCGGCCAGATCAGCGTTGCTACGGCGGGTGTGACTTCGGCGGCCCATGCGGCGATGGACCAGATCGTCAAGGCCACCGGCGTCAAGTACAAGGAAGTCTCCTACGACGGTGGCAACCCCGCGGTTGTCGCCACTGTGGCCGGCGAGGCCGACCTCACCACGCAGCTCGCGGTGGAGCAGGCCGACATGATTCGCGGCAAGCGCCTGCGCCCCCTGGCAACGGTGAGCGACAAGCCGCTGGAACTCGAAGGTTACGGAACCATCCCGCCGCTATCGGCAACAGTCCCCGGTTTCAATGCACCGGCCAACTACTTTGGCATCTTCATTCCCAAGGGTGTGCCTGACGACGTGGTCAAGACCGTGGAAAAAATCTGGAACGAACAGATTCCCAAGAGCGAGGCACTCAAGAAGTACGCCACCAGCCGCGGTGCGCTGTTCAACCCGCTGTCCGGTGAAGCCGCGCAGAAGGCGGTCTTCCCTGCGGTGCAGGCCAATGCCTGGAATCTGCACGCCAGCGGCAAGACCAAGGTGGCGCCCGACACCGTC
>CBFGNA010000537.1:0-2137 GCA_965650045.1 uncultured Polaromonas sp. | reverse complement strand
CAAGTTTTACCGCCACCCCGGCGCGCGGCTGAGCAAGAAGCCGGGTCGCTGGATCGTCGCCGCCGAGCTGGTGGAAACCACGCGCCTGTTCGGCCGCGGCATCGCCAACATCGAGCCGCAGTGGGTGGAGCAGGTGGCTGGCCATCTGCTGAAGAAACAGCTGCTGGACCCGCATTGGGAAAAGAAGGCCGCGCAGGTCACGGCGCTGGAGCGCGCCACCTTGTACGGGCTGGTGATTTACAACGGCCGGCGTGTCAATTTCGGCCGGGTCGATCCGGTGACGGCGCGCGAGATTTTCATCCGCGAGGCGCTGGTCGCCGGCAACTGGGACACCAGGCTGCCGTTTCTGCAGGCCAACCTCAAACTGATCCAGCAGGTGCAGGACCTGGAGCACAAGGCGCGGCGCCAGGACGTGCTGGTCGATGAAGAGTTGATTTATGCCTTTTACGACCAGCAGTTGCCGGCTGACATCTGCACCGGCGCGGCTTGCGAACACTGGTACAAGGACGAGGTCAGGAAGCAGCCGAAGCTGCTGCTGCTCACGCGTGAGGAACTGATGCGGCACGAGGCGGCCGGCATCACCACCCAGTCTTTCCCGAAAACCCTGCGCCTGGGCGGCGTCGATTGCCTGGCGACCTATCTGCACGAGCCGGGCGATGCCAAAGACGGCGTGACGGTGGACGTGCCGCTGTTTGCGCTGAACCAGGTCAACGAGGAGCGCTGCGAGTGGCTGGTGCCCGGCATGCTGAAGGACAAGATCCAGGCGCTGATCAAGACCCTGCACCAGCGCCCGCGTTCGCGTCTGGTGCCGCTGCCCGACACGGCAGCGCGTTTTGCCGCCGAGTTGCTGCTCCCTGAAAAATTTGGCGCCGGCTCGCTGACCGACGCCGTGCTCAAGCTGGTGCGCGATGCGACTTCGCTGGACATCAAGCGCAACGACATGAAGCTGGAGATGTTGCCGCCGCATTTGTTCATGAACTTCCGCGTGGTCGATGAACACGGCCGCCAGCTCGGCGCCGGCCGCAATCTGGGGGCGCTCAAGGGTGAACTCGGCTCGCAGGCGCGTGGGGCCTTCCAGGCGCTGGCCGGGCTGAAAACCCGTGCGGCGCCCGACGCGGCTGTCGATTCAGCATCAAATCGGCCTCCAGCCCCCGCCGGACGGGCGCAAGCAGCTCCTGAAATGATAGCGAATCAGAAGCCGCAAGCTGCCCGCACCCCGGAGCGCTACACCAGCTGGAGCTTTGGCGAGCTGCCCGAGCTGATGGAAATCAGCAAAGGCAAGCAAACGTTGATCGGTTTTCCGGCGTTGATCGACCTCGGCGATGCGGTGACCATCGAGGTGTTCGACGAGCCCGACGTGGCGGCCGCCAAACACCGCGCCGGCCTGCGCCGATTGTTTTCGCTGCAGATCAAGGATGCGCTGAAGTACCTCGAAAAAAACCTGCCCGACCTGCAGAAAATGGCGACGGCCTACATGCTGGTCGGCCGCGCCGCGGATAACTCGGGCGGCGGCACGCTGGAGGAACTGCGCGAGCAGATCATTGAGGTGGCGCTGGACCGCGCCTTTCTGCAGGAACCGCTGCCGACCGATGAAGCCGGATTCAAACAACGCATCGATGACGGCCGCGGCCGCCTGACCCTGATCGCCAGCGAAGTGGCGCGACTGGCGGCGACCATCCTGACTGAATTTGCCGCGGCCCAGCGCAAGATCAAGGACACGAAGAACGCCACCGAAGCATCAGCCGACGCAGCCCAGCAACTGCAACGCCTGGTGCCCAAACGCTTTTTGACGCTCACGCCCTGGGCGCAGCTGCAACACTTCCCGCGCTACCTCAAGGCCATCACCTTGCGACTGGAAAAGTGGCGCGCCGACCCGGCCCGCGACGCAGCGCGCCTGGCCGAGCTGCGCCCGCAGGAGCAGCGTTACTGGCGCCTGGTGGCCGAACGCAAGGGCGCAACGGATGCGCGCCTGCAGGAGCTGCGCTGGCTGATCGAGGAGTTGCGCGTCAGCTTTTTCGCGCAGGAACTGCGCACGCCGCAGCCGGTCAGCATCAAGCGGCTGGAGAAAACCTGGCTACAGCTCGCCGGCTAGGTTCCAGCCTTGCCCGCTGTAAGTGGGCATAAAAAAAGGCCCGGC
>CBFGNA010000536.1:0-2144 GCA_965650045.1 uncultured Polaromonas sp. | reverse complement strand
ATGGGCGTCAAGCTGGGCCAGGCCGGTTGCAAGGTCAGCGTGGTGGCGCGCGGCGCGACGCTCACCGCCCTGCAGCAGCACGGATTGCGGCTGGAATCAGCAAGCCCTTCGACAGGCTCAGGGCAATCGGACGTGCGGTCCGTCCAGGTCAAGGCCAGCGCCGACCCCGCCGCACTCGGTGTGCAGGACCTGGTCATCATCGCCGTCAAGGCGCCGGCCATGGCCGAGGTGGCCAAAGCCATCGCGCCGCTGCTGGGCCCCGACACCCTCGTGCTGACCGCCATGAATGGTGTGCCCTGGTGGTTTTTTGAAGGCTTCGGTGCGCAGTACGCCGGCACGCGGCTCAAGGCCGTGGACCCGGATGGGGCCATAGCCCGTGCCATCCCGTCGCGCCACATCATTGGCTGCGTGGTGCATGCCAGCTGCTCGCTGAACAGCCCGGGGTTTGTGAAGAACCACTTCGGCAACAAACTCATCATCGGCGAACCTTCGGGTGAAAAAACCGCGCGCGTGCAGGCGCTCGCAGCACTGCTGGCACAAGCCGGTCACGAGGTCGAGCTGTCGGCGCAAATCCAGAAAGACACCTGGTACAAGCTCTGGGGCAACATGACGGTCAACCCGATCAGCGCTTTCACCGGCGCCACCACCGACCGGATCCTGGAAGACCCGCTGGTGCGTGATTTCATCTCCAAAGTCATGCTCGAAGCCAAGGACATTGGCGCGCGCATCGGCATTCCCATCGCCCAGCAGCCGGAAGACCGGCACGCGGTCACGCTGAAGCTGGGCGCCTTCAAAACCTCGATGCTGCAGGACGTGGAAGCCGGCAAGGCGGTCGAACTCGATGCCCTGGTCACGGTGGTGAAGGAACTGGGTGAGCTGACCCAGGTGCCGACGCCTTTCACCGATGCGCTGCTGGGTCTGAGCCGGCTGCATGCCAAAGTGCGGGGTCTGTATTGATGCGAGCCAAAAAAGCCATCAGCGGCGCCGCGTTCGCCACCCTGCTGCTCATCGCACTCATGATGGGAGCCAACCATGTCGCCGCGCGCATTGCCTTCAACAACGGCGTGGACGTGGCCACCGCGGTGGTGTTCCGCAGCGGCGTCACCACCCTGGTCATCGTGACCCTGCTGGCGCTGGCGCGGGTACGCGTCAGTTTCACCGCGCGCCACAAGCGCATGCTGCCGCTCATAGGGCTGCTGATCGGCATCCAGAGCCTGTGCCTGTATTCCGCCGTGGCGCGCCTGCCGGTGGCGCTGGCGCTGCTGGCCTTCAACACCTACCCGATCTGGACGGCGTTGTGGGCCTGGGTGGTGTACCGGCAAAGGCCCGAGCGCGCCATGCTGATCGCCATGCCGGTGATCCTGATCGGGCTGGCACTGGCACTGGACGTGCTGGGCGCGGCCTCGGGCCTGGGCGCTTCCGGACAATGGTCACGCATCGGCGCGGGCGTGGCCTTTGCGCTGGCGGCCGCCGGCACTTTCGGGCTGGCGCTTGTCGTCACGCAGCAGGAAGCCGCCGACGTGGACGGCCGCGTGCGCACCGCCACCACCATGACGGTGGCCGGCCTGATCGCGCTGATCATGGTCAGCTCGCAGGGCGGCTTTCACCTGCCGCAGGCACCGGCCGGCTGGGGCGGCCTGGCGGCCCTGACCTTTCTTTACGGTACTGCCTTCACCATCATGTTCACCGTGCTGCCCAAACTCGGCGTGGTCGGCAACTCGGCCATCATGAATGTGGAGCCGGTGTTCGCGCTGGTGCTGGCTTGGCTGATCCTGGGCCAGGCGATTGCGCCGGTGCAGGTGGCCGGCGCGCTGCTGGTGGTGGGGGCGGTGATGGTGCTGGGCTTGAGGAAGCGCTGAACTTGACACAGCGCGCCGTCGCCGGGGAAAGGCGCAGCACTCGCGTGCAAACATGACTGCCGCTTGGGAGTTCCGTCCTTGAAGCGCTTTGCGCTTCAAGGACTCCGGATTTTCTCCCCGCATTGGTTTTCTATCCACCCTTCTGTATGCGCCGAGGAGCGGAGGGCCGGACGGATCAGGGATCGCGATTGTTTGAGCCGAAGGCGAGTTCGAGCGAGACCCCGGCTGGACCGAGCACCGCAGGTTGCCCGCAGCGAAGCGGAGGGACGCAGACAGCAGGGTCGC
>CBFGNA010000535.1:0-2153 GCA_965650045.1 uncultured Polaromonas sp. | reverse complement strand
TCCCAAACTCCGGGCATCATTCCGACGACTACTCCTGTGTCCGGATAATTTGCAGCTCAAGAGCTATCTCGCGACGAGCAGATCAAGCTCGGCACCGGCGCGGTGATCCGGGCTACTCGTCGGCGCCATGAGGGCAGTGCAGGTGCGCCGGGTGGGCGAGCATGAAGCGGGCACTGGGCCGGCGCGGCGGATGGATGCTGGTCATGAAGTGACAAGCCAAATCGGGCTCCAGCCCTTGTCAGACAAGGGTGAGCAGCTATGATTTTGATAGTTGATCATGGTTGGCCCGTGCCTTCCAGCAGCGACAGCAGCAGCGCATCAAACGCCTGCGGCTGCTCGAACTGTACCCAGTGGCCAGCGCCTTCCACCCAGTGCATGCCGCGAAAATCGGGCGCTGCCTGCAGCGCGGGCGCCAGCGCCTCCTGCCGCTGCCGGTACAGCGCGTCTTCCCGGCCGTAAATGGCAAACACCGGGCAAGCCACGCTGGCCAGCGTGCGCGCCAGGATGTCGGTGTAAGCCAGCCGCCGGCCCTTCATGCGGTCGCGCAGGGTGTTGTCGGTGTGCAGGCGCAGCGCCAGCGCGGTGATGGACTCAGGCCAGTACAGCATCAGCGCAGCCAGGTTGCCACGGTGCACGGCCTCGCGTTCGGCCGGATCGGACAAATGCCGCCAGGCGGTCAGCGTGACGGTGTTTCGGGACGCCACCCCCAGCCCCGGCGAGCCCACCAGCACCAGCCGCGCCACCCGCGCCGGAAACTGCGCCGCCAGCAAACCGGCCACCATGCCGCCAAAGGAAAACGCCACCATGTCACAGGCGCCATCGCCGAGCAATACGCGCAGGCCGGCCTCGACCGGCTCGGGCAGGGCATCGGCATCGCGGCCCCGGGGCGGCAGCGCCGAATCGCCAAAACCCGGCAGGTCGGCGGCCAGCACCTCGCGCCCGCTGGCGACCAGTGAATCGATGTTGCGCAGCCAGTGGGTCCAGCTGCCGCTGCCACCGTGCAGCAGCACCACCGGCGGGTGTTTGACCGCCGCCGGTGCGGCAGGCGACCAGCGGTGCCAGACCATGCTGCCTTCGCCGCAGGGCGTTTCCAGGCGGGTGGCACGGGCCAGCAGCTGCTGGACTTCAGGTGGCGGCGGGGCGAGGGGGCTCAGGGGTGAAACGGCAGACATCGCCTGTTTATACCTGCTGGGCGGATTGGCCGCCCGGCAAGCCCGGATCGGCTCAGGCGGCCAGACGCAAAGCCGGCGGCCCGGCGCCACGCAACACATCGACCAGTTCCGCCGGGCGCGCGGGCAACTGGTCGCCGCGCCACACCACATGCTGGTCGGCGCGGCAGAGGACCAGCTTGTGCCGGTAGGCCTCGGGCACATCGCGCGCGGCTGCGCCCGCCACATCGACCACGGCCAGCGGCAAATGCCGGCCCTGCGCCGCAGCCACCAGCGCCGACACATCGGCAGCCGCGTCAAAACGCAGCAAGGTGTAGCCCGGCCCGAAAGCGTCGTAGAGCGAGCGCCCGTCCGCCAGCCAGAAGTGCGGCGCGCGGCAGCCCGGCACGGTGGACGGTGTGAAGCTGCCCATGGAATACGCCGGCGGTGCTTCGCCGTCGTCCACCATGAGCGGCGAGCCGCTGTAGAAGTAGCCGAAGTTCAGCCCTGCGCAGCAAAACTGCTGGACGTTGAGGTCGTAGGCTTCCTGGCCGATCTCGGCGCGCAGGGTGTCGCCTTCGGCACCAGCCTGCTCGATGTTGGCGGGCACGGCACGGCGCGCCCTGATCATTTTTTGCGCATGGTCCATGGCGAACTGCGACACCTGGGCCGTGATCGGCTGGCGCTCGACCTCATAGGCATCCAGCATGGCTTCCTCGCCCCAGCCCTGCAGGCGCGCAGCGAGCAGCCAGGACAGGTTGATGGCGTCGGCAATGCCGGCGTTCATGCCATAACCCGCATACGGCACCCACAAGTGCGCGGCGTCGCCCGCGAGGAACACGCGGCCTTCGCGAAAGCGGTTGGCCACGAGGCGGCGACCGATCCAGTCTTCCTTGCTGATGACCTCGTATTGGAAGTCGGGGCCCACGCCCAGGATGTCGCGCAGCTCCTGGTCGCGGTCGACCGAATCGAACTCGGGCTCTTCGGCGTTCAGGTGGTTGTGCA
>CBFGNA010000534.1:0-2154 GCA_965650045.1 uncultured Polaromonas sp. | reverse complement strand
CATTTTGCTGGTTCAAACAATACAGGGTGAAGTACTTGCCGAAGGCAGCCTGGGCCTGCATGGCGCATACGGCAAAGCCCATGCTGCCGTCCAGGATGCCAAGACGCAAAAAATAGCTTTTGACAAAGGCTGTGAGGCCGGATGTTACCGCCCGGGCCATGGAGCTGGTTCGCCCGCGCGCATGGGCCTGTTCGGCCCAAGCCTGGCTGTATTGCTCCAGCTTGCGCCAGTAGTGCGCGGGGGTCGGATAACTGTAATGCAGCAGGCGCGAGGCCAGGCGCACCACTGCGCCAGACTTGAGCACGATGCGCTCGTGAACCAGATCGTCGCTGAAACCGGCCTGACCGCGGCGGAACAGGCGCACCACATAGTCGGGGGTCCAGCCGCAATGGCGAATCCATTGCCCGCAAAACTGCGTGAGGCGGGGAAACTCGAAGGCATCTGCCGCCCTGTTTTGCATGGCCTTCCGGATGTCCAAGGCCAGTTCGGGTGTCACGCGCTCATCCGCATCAATGGACAGCACCCAGTCACATCTAGCCATACCGAGCGCCAGATTTTTCTGGGGTCCGAAGCCCGGCCATTGCAGGGTTTGGGTGACCTCCGCACCAAAGGCCGTGGCGATGGCGCAGGTGTTGTCCGTGCTGCCGTTGTCAACCACGACCCATTGATCTGCAAATCGGACGGACTCCAGACAAGCCTGCAAATTGGACTCTTCGTTTTTGGTGATGATGATGACGCTAAGGCTCATGGTGCTGCGTGTCGAGGTTTCCAGACAGCCGCTCCGCCAGCCTGCTTGATCAAGCTGAGGATTGTGCGTGCTGCCGGACAGTTGGCTTGTAGGAATTGGCCGTCAATTGTTCCACGATAATGCAGGTCTGCCCTCTTCACCGGCCATCCAGCGCGCGCATGCCAACAACCGCCCCATCAATCCCTTCCTTTCGACTCGCGGTGGTTTGTCTGATGGCGGTCTCGGTGGGGCTGCCGATGGCCATCATCAGTCTCTCCAAAGCCGCCCTGCTTGCTTACGTACTGGGAGCCTGCTGGTGGCTTTTTCGTTCCCGTGAACGCCTGGTGCCACTGAAAAACCAGGCGACGCCTGCCGCCATTGCACTGGCCCTGCTCGTTCTCGCGATCAGCACGGCGTGGTCAGAAGTTCCTCCGCAGCAGGCATGGGGCGCATGGGTCAAACACGCCAAACTGCTCCTCATTCCATTGATGCTGCTGTTGATCCGCAGCGAAAACGAGGCGCGCATCGCCCTGGTGGCGTTTATTGTGGCGCAGGCTGCGGTACTGCTCGCCTCCTGGATGTTGTGGCTGGGCATCGCCGTCCCCTGGGCCACCTCCAACCGGGCGCTGGCCGACTACGCTGTTTTTTCGAGTCGGCTGGATCAGCCCATCATGAGCAGTGTCGCGGCGGCTGTCTGCTGGCACCTGAGGGACCTTGCACCGGGGCGCCGGGGCCGCACCATCGCCCTGGGCGTCATGATGCTTGCCGTCGTCAACGTCCTGCTTGTGATGAACGGCCGCACCGGCCACGTGGTGCTGGTCGCGCTGATCTCGCTCGTCCTCATGTGGCAAATCCCGCCACGCTATCGCCTGCTGGCAGGCTTGGTGCCGTTTTTTGTCCTGCTGGCGGTGGTGCTGGGATCGACCACGGTGCGCGGGCGTATGCTGTCGGCGGTCCAGGAGGTTGTCTCCTACGCCAAGACCGGCGAAACCAACTCGTCTTCCGGGGAACGACTGAATTACTGGCGCCGCTCCATCGAGTCCATCGTGCAGCACCCGGTGGCGGGATCGGGCGTCGGCAGCTGGAACACCGAGTACCAGCGGCTCGACCAGGGCCGGGGGCCGGCCACTTCCCTGCAGGTGCGCAACCCGCATCAGGAATTTTTGCTCTGGGGGGTGGAAGCCGGCCTGATCGGCGCGGCCCTGCTTTGCAACCTTCTGCTTGCCATCTGGCGCGATACGCGCCCCATGTCCGTCGCAGTGCGCCGTGCGACGCAATCGGTGCTGGCTGCGCTTATCATTTCCTGCATGTTCAACTCAAGCCTGTTTGACGCCACCATTGGAGATTTCTTCTGTGTCGCGCTGGCCCTGTTGATGGCTCTCGGCTGGCATACCCGACATCGTCCCCCTCAAAACCCCCCGGAGTTC
>CBFGNA010000533.1:0-2158 GCA_965650045.1 uncultured Polaromonas sp. | reverse complement strand
TTGGTTGATCAGCCCGACGATGTCCTGCTGCACCTGGCCGGCCAGCACCCACTCGACCACCTCCATGGTTTCCTCGTCGGTGACCCGCATGCCCTGGATGAACTGCCCCTTCTTGCCGAGCCGGTTCAGCGCGGTTTCAATCTGCGGCCCGCCGCCATGCACCACCACCGGATTCATGCCAACCAGCTTGAGCAGCACCACATCCTCGGCAAAATCCGCCTGTAGCGCCGGGTCGGTCATGGCGTTGCCGCCGTACTTGATCACCAGGGTCTTGCCGTGGAACTTGCGGATGTAGGGCAGCGCCTGCGCCAGGATTTCGGCCTTGTCGCGCGGGCCGACGTGGGAGAGGTCGGGGTCGGTGGGGGGAGGAATTTGGGTCATTGGCGTATTAAATCAGGTCAACCATCAAATTGTGGCGCATCTCGCACCCACCGCGGCTTCAGACAGCGCCCGGGGCCTGCGGAAGGTAGCCCTGCACGCAGGTGCGCAGCACCGCCTTGATAGCGTCCACGTCGCCGCTGTCAGCGGCACGGCGCAAGGTCTCGAGATGCACTTCCAGTTCGGGCCAGCTCAGGTAGTCTTCGTGCGCTTTCATGATGCGCGGATGCGCCGTGGGCGAGGGATTGTCGCCAATCAGCAGCTCTTCATACAGCTTTTCACCAGGGCGCAAGCCGGTGATTGCAATTTCAATGTCGCCAGCTGGATGCGCTTCATCCCGGATTGTCAGGCCGGACAGCTCCACCATGCGACGAGCCAAGTCCATGATTTTCACGGGCTCCCCCATGTCAAGCACAAACACATCCCCGCCCGTCGCCATGGCGCCGGCCTGCAGGACCAGCTGGGCCGCTTCAGGGATGGTCATGAAATACCGTGTGACGTCCGGGTGGGTGACCGTGAGCGGACCACCGCTGGCGAGCTGGCCGCGGAACAGGGGCACCACACTGCCGCTGGAGCCCAGCACATTGCCAAACCGGACCATGCCAAAACAGGTCCGGATGTTGTCCGCCTGCCCGGCCAGCGCCTGCAGGACCAGCTCCGCCATGCGCTTGCTGGCGCCCATGACGTTGGTGGGGCGAACCGCCTTGTCCGTGGAGACCAGGATGAACTGTCCCACGCCGTTGGCCAGGGCGGCACGCGCGATGTTCAGCGTGCCAAACACGTTGTTCACAACGCCTTCGGCCGGGTTGGACTCGACCAGCGGCACATGTTTGTAGGCAGCCGCGTGATAAACCGTCGCCGGGCGGTAAGCCTCGCAGATTTCCTGCAAACGCTGCCGATTGGACACGCTGCCCAGCAAGGGAATCAACTCTGCACCATGAGCGCCTGCGGTGCACAGGCCCTGCAATTCCTGGTGAATGCTGTAAAGGCCAAACTCATTGTGGTCCAGCAGCAGCAACTGGCGCGGGCGTTCTGCCAGGATCTGGCGGCACAGTTCACTGCCGATACTGCCGCCAGCCCCCGTCACCAGCACCACCTTGCCGGCCAGGTTGCGCGCCAGCAACTCGGTATCCGGCGGTACCGGGTCCCGGCCAAGCAAATCCTCGATGTCGAGTTCCTTGAAATCCTGGACCGTCACGCGGCCTGTTGCAAGATCCGCCAGCCCGGGCAAGGTCCGGATATGCACGGGCACCGAGCGCAACCCGGCAATGATCCGGTTGCGCCGTTCCCGGGAGGAACTGGGCAGGGCCAGCAAAATGTCCGTCACCCCCAGTCGCGCCACCACATCCGGAACGTCCAATGGCGAAAACACCGGCACGCGGTTGATGCTGCGGCCGACCTTGGCGTTATCGTCATCCACGAAACCCAGCACCACGAATTGCCGTGAAATGCCGATGGCCGACGCGGTTTGCACACCGGCAGTGCCGGCGCCGTAAATCAACAGTCGGCCCTCGCTGCGGCCCAGGGCGCCATCCAGATTGGCGAGCCAGAACCGCGCCAGCGCACGACTCGATCCGACCATCAACAGAAACAACACCGGCTGAAGAACGCCCAGGCTGCGAGGCACGCCGGGCCACTGTCGCCACAGCAGAACCGCCAGCAAGATGACGCTATATACGGCGACAGCCTGCCCGGTCGCCTTGAGTGCATCCTGCCCGGTGTACCTGAAGATGGCCCGGTACAAACCGAACTTCATGAATACCGGAATGGCAAGAACGGG
>CBFGNA010000532.1:0-2170 GCA_965650045.1 uncultured Polaromonas sp. | reverse complement strand
CAGCATGCGGTTTCCTGAAACGAGTCCATTCCGATGGAGCCCGCAGCCGGCGCTTGGTTCCCGGCGTCTCAGGCTTTTCGCAGCAGGCTGTCCAGGCGCGTGTCCCAGCGCGCGCCCGGCAGCACTGTGGCCAGCGCCGTGTCGTTGAGCGCAAGGCTGCCGCGCAGGGCCTGGGCCAGGACAGCACGGTAGTCATGGTGGGCCGGCAGGTCGCGGTTTTCATTGAGGTTGCCAGACGCCAGGCCGGTCCACTGGCCATGCCAGCGCCCGCCGTGGATGTGGTTGCCGATCAGCCACATGGTATTGCCGAAGCCGTGGTCGGTGCCGCGGCTGCCATTTTCAGCGGCCGTGCGGCCAAATTCGCTCATCACCACGATCACGTCGGCGGGTTCCGAAAAATCCCGGCGCAGTTGCGCGATGCCCGTGGCCAGGTTGCCCAGCCGGCCGGCGAGTTGGCCCGTGGCGTTGCCCTGGTTGGCATGGGTGTCCCAGCCGCCGGCCGACAGAAAGCCGAGGCGCAGCCGGCGGTCGTTGCGCATCAGCGTGCCCAGGTGCTGCGCGTCAAGCTGCAGGCCGACCGGGTCGGGCGCGCCATTGCTGGCTGCCAGCATCTGCGCGTTTTGCGCGGGTGTGCCGGGCAGGGCGCCATCGACCCTGGCGGCCGCTTCGGGCGCCATCGCCATTTTTGCGGTGCTCAGCGCCTGCGCGCTTTGCATGCGGCTGCCCGCGCCCGCGCGGAAAGCCTCGCTGAGCCGGTCGCTCCCGCCATACAGGTCCATCAGCGCCTCGCGGGTTTTGTCATTGGCCAGCACACCGCTGCGCTGCGCCGCCTGGCCACGCGGGATCAGCTTGACGCTGGCATCGCCGGCAAGAATCGCAGGGTTGGCCTCGCCCACGCCGATGGCCGAGGTGCCTTTGCCGTTCAAACCAGCGGCCTTGTTGAGCCAGCCCGGCGCGGCGCTGGTCTTGCCGCTTTGCGCGATTTCCATCTGGTATTGCGCATCGAAGTGGGAGCGGTTGGGGGCCGGCAAGCCGGCCGCCGGCACGAAGCCCAGCACGCCCTGCTGCCACAGCGGCAGCAGCGGTGCCAGCGCCGGGTGCAGCGCAAAAGTGTTGTCGAGTTTGAGCGCGGTCAGCGCGCTGCCGTCCGGTGCGGCAACCGCGATGTTGGGCCGCAGGCGGTAATAGTCGGCGTCGGCATACGGCACCAGCGCCGACAGGCCGTCACAGGCACCGCGCAAAAACACCAGCACCATGCGGCCGGCATCGGGGCGGGCGCCGGCGGGCGCGGGCTGCGCCCAGATGTGTGGGGCGTGCGCGGCAGCCAGGGCCGCACCTGTGCCCCGCAGAAAGTGGCGGCGTGAAAAGGAATGGTCGGGCATGAGGGTCTCCGCGTGCGATGGGTTTATTTGCGCATGAAGTCAGGGCTGGCCAGCGTGAGCCCGGTGCGCAGGGCGGGTGCTTCGCGGGCGATGCGCTCGCGGCTGGCAGGGCTCAAAAACGCTTGCAGGTCCAGCGGCTCGGCCATGCGGGCGCCCAGCGCCATGGCGTAGTCGGCACGCCGCGTCAGGGCTTCCGGTGCCAGCCAGGTGGCGGCATCGGTCTTGTAGCCGTCCGGCGTCTGCCAGCCGTGCATCGGTTGTCCCGCCTGTGCCAGAAAACCCAGCGTGAGCTGGATGTCGCGCCGGTCCCGCACCCCGCCGCCGGCGGTCAACGCCGAGCAGGCAAAGTCCAGCGGCGTCTTGAACAGGCTGTTGCCTTCACGCCAGAACTCGGGGGAATCGATGAGGGCACGCATCACGGCGCGGATGTCGCCCTGCGTGCGCAGGAAGGTGTCTGCCAGCCGGTCGGTCAAGGCCTGGGGAGGCTGGTCACTCACAAAGGTTTCCGCCAGCCGCTGTGCGATGCGATGGGCGGTGGCGGGGTGGCGTGCCAGCATGCGGATGGCTTCCTCGCCTTCGCGCTGGCCGTTGGCGGTGAAGGTTCGCCCGAGCAGGACCTTGTTGCCCTTGTCGTGCAGGCGCTCGGCAAAGCGGAAAGCCTGGCCCTGCGGCAGGCCCACGGTCCAGCCGGTCAGGATGCGCGCAAGTTCACGCACGTCGCTCTGGGTGTAACCCGTGTTGACGCCCAGGGTGTGCAGTTCCATCAGCTCACGCGCGTAGTTTTCGTT
>CBFGNA010000531.1:0-2171 GCA_965650045.1 uncultured Polaromonas sp. | reverse complement strand
GCAAGCCGGAGACCAGCGCGGTCTGTGCCTGCTGCGTGCTGACTTGCGCAAACGCCCGGTCAAAGCCGCGCAGGCTGGCCTCGGCGCCGCGGCCGCCGTGGCGGATCGCGTCTTCGTAGGCCTGTCGCGCAAAAGGCAGCAGGCCGCTGCCGGCGATGGCGCCCAGCATCACGGCGCTGACGACCGTTCCGCAGTCTTTGGCCATCGCCCCCATGTCGAACACCTGGGTGGCGCGGCTTTGTGCGCCTATGGCCTGCAGCAGCGGCGCGGGGTCGGTGCGGCCGTCGCCGGGCACCATGCGTTCGGCCGTGGTCAGCGTGCGGCTGCTGGAGGTGATGACCAGCGTTCGGGCCGGTGAAGCCATGCCGTTGCCGACCTGACGTGCGGTTTCCAGCAGCTCCGACGAGATCAGCCCGTCCAGTGCGCCGGGCACCGGGTTCAGGCTGAACACCGGGCGTTTGCCGCCAAGCTGCGCCAGCGGCACCGGAAAGACTTCCAGGTAGTAGGTGGTGGCACCGGTGCGCTGCGCGACGCCGGGGATGGAGGTGCTTTGCGCCGCGTAGCCGCTGGCCAGTGCGATGTCCACCAGCCACTCGGTCAGGACGCCGCCGCCTTCGCCGCCGAGCGCGCAGATCAGGAGGGTGATGGGTTTTTGCTGGTGTGCGCTCATGTTTGCATTGCTTTCACAAGTGCTCCGCGCACGCTGCCCAGCAGGCGCTCGTGCCACTTCGGGTTCTGGATCACTTCAGCGCGGTAAAACGAAGGGCACAGGGTGGCCGCATGCGCATTGGCGCCGCACAGGCCGCAGCCGACGCAGCCGTCAATCACCGTGGCCACCGGGTCCACCTTGAGCGGATCGGGGTTGTCCTTGAGCGTCAGCGTCGGGCAGCCCGACAGGCGGATGCAGGCGTGGTCGCCGTTGCACACGTCTTCATCGACGCCGTACTTCACCCGCACCACCCGTTTGCCCTTCTTGAGCAGGCCGGCCAGCCAGGGCTTGATGCGGCGCTGGCGCTCGAGCTGGCATTCGCCCTCGGCGATGATGACCTTGAGGCCGTTGAAGTCGGTGGTGAAGGCCTCGTTCAGCGTCTGGCGCATCTCTTCCACATGGTAGGTGTGCACCGTGCGCAGCCACTGGATGCCCAGGCCCTGCAGCGTCTTTTCAATCGTGGTGTTGGTCTGCGTCAGGCTTTGCAATTTGTCGCTGGCGTTGAACTTGGCGTCGTCGCCCGGTGTCGAGATGATGTCCTGCGTGCCCGTCGCCGAGGTGTAGCCGTTCTTGAAAATCAGCAGCACCGCATCGTCGCCGTTGAACAGCGCCGACTGCACCCCCGTCAGCAGGCCGTTGTGCCAGAAGCCGCCGTCGCCCATGATGGACAGGGTGCGCCGCGCCATCATCGGCGAGACGCCAGCGCGGCTGGCCAGGCTCATGCCGTAACCGAGGATGGAGTGGCCGAAAGAAAAGGGCGCAAAGGTGCCGAAGGCGTGGCAGCCGATATCGGCGGCGATGTGCACCGCGCCCACGTCCTGCTGTGCCAGCTTCAGCGCCGAGAACACCGGCCGCTCGGGGCAGCCGATGCAAAAACCGGGTGGGCGGACCGGCAGGGGCTGGTTCAATTCCGCCGCGATCTGCGTGCCCACGGCGCTGCGGCGCTCGGCATTGCCAGCCAGCCAGCCGGTGGCCGAGGTCGTGTCCACATCGGTGGCATAACGCGCGACAAAAGCCGCAATGCCGGCCGCCACCACTTCCACCGAATACTCGCCGCCCGAGGGCAGCATGTCCTTGCCGTGCAGCGGTGTGTTGATGTCTCGCCGGCGCAGAAAGGTGGCGATTTCCTGCTCGATGTATTCGGGCTGGCCTTCTTCCACCACCAGCACCGCACGTTTGCCGAGTGCAAATTCCGCGACCTGTTCGGGCACCAGCGGGTAGGTGACATTGAGCACCAGCAAAGGGATCTCGCTCTGGCCGAGGGCGTCGCACAGGCCGAACTGCTGCAGCGCGCGAATCAGCGCGTTGTAAATCCCGCCCTGCACGATGATGCCGAGGTCGGCGCGCGGGCCGTCCATCAGCTCGTTGAGTTGCTGCTCGATGATGTAGCGGCGCGCCGCCGGAATGCGTTCCTCGGCCTTGAGTTTTTCGTGGCGGAAGGTCACCGGCGGGTGCGCGAGTT
>CBFGNA010000530.1:0-2172 GCA_965650045.1 uncultured Polaromonas sp. | reverse complement strand
CGCAAAAGCGCTCGTCAAAGACCGGCTGGCGGACGATCTCTTCACCGAGCACAAAGGCCGCATGCGAAGCGATGTTGGCGCCCTGCCCACACAGCGGATCGACCACCGCCTGCACATCACCCAGCGCAATCGCGAGTTTGCCGTCGCCCAGCGACACATGGCTGTGCCGGACCGTGGGTGTCACCCCGCCCTGCAGCAGGTCATTCGCGCCATTGGCCAGGTCGAAGCTCTTGCGGTCGATGCGCCGGTAAACCGTCGGGTGGTGTTTTTCGAGCTTCTCCAGCACGGTGTCGAGGAAGGTGCGCGGGTTGTCCTCGTAACGCAGGCTGGCCAGAACCTCCATGTCGCCGCCGGGCACGTTTTCCATCAGCAGCGCGTGCGCCATGCCGCCAAAGGTCAGGGTCGGGATGTCCACCAGCTCGCCCTGGCCGGGTGACACCGACAGGGTCACGCTGCGGGTCGGCTCCTCGGCCACGCCTTTGTACAAGCCCACACACAACATGCGTTGCGGCCGGCCAAAAGGCGAATGCGCCGCGTCATGCGTGAACATCTGGCCCAGCGGCCCCTTGCCGGTGCAGACCACCACCAGGTCGGCCGCAGCGGCCAGCCGCCCCACATCGTCGGCCTTGATGTCGCCGTAGTCGATGCGCCCGCCGCGTTCGACAAAGTCCTGCATCAAACGCGGCAGGTAGATGCGGTAATCGACCGCGCGGCTGGCCGACTTGAAGTCACCGCGGAAGAAGATGGGCTGCTCGCCGCCAAAGTGGTGGTAGTGGCAGTAGTAGCCGAACTGGTCGGTCGGCCAGTGGTTGACGCCCAGCTCGTTCTCACGGGCGATGGTGATGCTGTGGTGGGCCACCGTGTTCAGCAGGCGCTGCTTGGGGTAGTCCTCGGGTCGGCGGTCGGTGTGGATGGTCACGTCCACCCCGCGCGCCAGCAGGTACAGGCCCAGGTGCAGGCCGGCAGCTCCGGCGCCGACGATGGCGATGCGTTTGCTCATGGTTGTCTCCGTGTTTTTGGGGTACAGGGCGCATTCTGGGCGGGCTGAACCTCTTGCGGAAGAGCACATAGTCGATATCATTCATTCGATTAACGACTGAATCCGCAAGAACCGCACGATGACCGACCTGGTGGCCTACACCGCCTTTGCCCGCGCCTACGAGCTGGGCAGCTTTTCTGCCGTGGGGCGTGAACTGGGGCTCACGCAATCGACCGTCAGCAAACACATCGCCAAACTGGAGGCCCAGCTCAAGGTGCAGCTGTTTGCCCGCACCACACGCAAGCTGAACCCCACGCCCGAGGCGGTGCGGCTGTACCAGGGGGTGCGGCAGTTGCTTGACGCGGCCGACGCGATCCAGTCCTCCGTCGGCGATGCCCGTGCCGAGCCCAGCGGGCTGCTGCGCATCGCGCTGCCGGATTCCTACGGACGGGCCATCGTGATGCCCATCGTTGCGCGTTTTCTGGCGGCCTACCCGCGTATTCGCCTCGATGTGCGCCTGACCGACCAGTCGGTGAACCTGGTCGAGGAAGGCGTGGAGCTCGGCGTGCGCATTGGCGAGCTCGCGTCCAGCACGCTGATGGCGCGGCCGCTGGGCAGCGTCGAGCACCTGATCGTCGCCGCGCCCGCCTACCTGGCCGCGCATGGCGAGCCGCGCCACCCGAGCGACCTGCTGCAGCACAACTGCATCGTTTACACCGGCTTTGCCCGCGGCAACCGCTGGGTGTTTGATTCCGACCAGGGGCGCCAGACCATCGAGGTGCCCAGCACCCTGGGCGTCAGCAGCGCCGACGCGATGTATGGCGCCGTGTTGCACGGCGTGGGCATTGCGCGGGTGCCGCACTGGCTCGTGGGCGACGACATCGCCCGCGGCGTGGTCAGCCGCCTGCTGCCCGACGACTACGCCACGCCGCTGCCCATCAACATCGTGTACCCGCAAACGCGGGTCTTGTCCTCACGCGCGCGCTGCTTCATAGACTTTTTGCACGGGGCGATCAGCCAGGCCGCTGCAGCCTGTCCGTTGTCGCGATGCATAGCCAAATCGGCCTCCAGCCCACGGCAGGCAAGCGCAGACAGCTATCAATTTGCTAGCGTTTCGAGCTGGCGACCGTGCAGCGACCGGCCAGGCTGTCAGGGCAATCATGGCGTCACGCGCCCCAGCACCTGAAGGCTGC
>CBFGNA010000529.1:0-2176 GCA_965650045.1 uncultured Polaromonas sp. | reverse complement strand
CTGCAGGCGCAGCAGCGCGCGGCGCGTCATGGAGTGTGTCCGCCCCCCGGCGCTGGAAAACATGAACAGGGTGTTGTGCGGACTGGCCCAGGTCAGTTGCGCGCGCACGGTGACACCGTCGCGCACCAGTTCGACCCAGGTCCCCAGCCTGAGCTGGGCCACCAGGTCGCTACTGCCGGCAGCGCCGAGCATGCCGGACGTGCTGGCCGCAGGCACCGATGGCGCCGCCGGTTCAGCCTCTCCACCGGTCGCCACATCCAGAAAACCGGAATGCCGGACCTCATCCGGCGCGAGCCAGGGCTCACTGGGTTCGAAGTCCGAGGCGCTGCGGGCGCCGCGCGGCGGATCTTCGCGGGCGGGATGCAAGGCAGCGTTGAGCGCAGGGCGTGAACCCTGTTTCAGCGCCTGCTGATGAATCGCCATCAGCTCATCAAAAAAAGGCTTGGACTGCGCCAGCGGATAGTCGATGAACACCAGGCCCTCGCGCAAGGTGGCGAGGATGCGGGGAATCACCCGCACCAGCCTTTCACGGTGCTGGGCCGACGGGTTGGTATCCAGGCTCCACAACAGATCACGCAGCACACCGCTGAAGACCGGCTTGTCGGACACCGGGCCGCCCGCCGCGCGCGCCAGCTTCTCCTGGGCCATGACCTGAGACCACGGCCCGGTCAGGAAATCGGCAATGACGCCATTGAGCGCGTCGAAGTCGGGTTGCGCGCGCAACTCGGCGCTCAGCCTGTCGGCCAGCAGATTGCGTTCTTCCGCCTGCAACAGGGCCCGCACGGCGCGGTCATGCCCGGGATCGGTCGATGTGCGCCTGCGCTCCAGCTGCTGCTCGAAAAAGGTCAGCGTCCGGACAAAATGCGCGGCATCACATGCCTGCACACCCTCCAGCAGAAAAGCCAGTGATTCACGCAGATCCTGCAGAAAACCGGCGTAACCGGGGGCCTGTTCGTCCTGGAATGCGAGGCTTCTGACGGTCACCACATCCAGCAGCCGGCGGGCCGGGTGGTTTTTGGTGCTGAAAAAACGCGGGTCCGACAAAGCGAGGTCGAGATACGCCGGCTCGGCGCTCGCAATCGCCTCACGCACCGCCGGCAACAGGCGGACGTCCTCCGACATGTGCTCCATCAGCAGCGCCACCACGTCGATGGCCAGCGCCTGTCCCCGGCTGCGCGCAGACGCCTTCAGTTGCGAGCGCAGTTGCACCATCGGGAGTTCAGCGGCCTCGGGTGCCTTGCGGCCTGCAGGACGCTGGATCAACGCTTCCCGGCCTTCCATTTCGGCCAGCAGGTCGAGTGCGGCAGGGACGGTGTAGGAAAACCCGCTGTCGTCGACGGACGAATCTTCAGAAGGGGTGTCACGGACAGGTGACGTGAACACGGCATGGCCGGGCAGCCAATGATGCGGCGGGGTGGGGGCAGAGTTGGACATGCCCGCCGGTTTTATAGGACGGCGTGCGTGCCGTCAAGCAAGATGTTGCGAATTCAACCTTTGCCATGCAGGGCGTTCCACCCCGCTAGACCTAATTGATTAAGCGTTTCGATGTTGCGCTCGAAAATCCCCTCGGCGTCCGGGTAAGCCTGCACCGCACGCTCCACGCTGTCTTCGCGCAGCAAATGCAGGATGGCAAACGGCGCACGGTTGGTGTAGTTGCCGAGGTCATCCGGCCCGGTGCCTTCAAACTGGAAGCGCGGATGAAAACTCGCCAGCTGGATCACCCCTTCGAGTTCATGCTCATCGACCACGCCTTCGGCGATTTCCATGAAATCGTTGAAGTCCAGGAAGTCCTCGAACAGGGTCGGGTGGATCAGCAAGGTGGTATCGATGTCTTCCGCCGGTGTCGCCACGAGTAAATCCAGTTCGCGGTCCAACTCTTCCAGCAGGTCGTCCGCATGCCGCGCCTGGCTGACCACCAGCCGCACCTGGTTCTTGACGTACACCGCTTTGGCGAACGGGCACAGGTTCAGCCCGATCACGGCTTTTTCCAGCCACTGCCGGGTTGCAGAAAGAACTTCAGCGTCAGTCATGGTCAGTGAGGGCATCCTTCGACAAGCTCAGGACGAACGGATGGAGAAGTTGGGGGCATGGTTTTTCCGCCGGGCCATCCCAAGGAAAAAAGCGCCTCCTTGGGGGCAGGGAGCGACACGAAGTGCGCGACCGGAAACCTCGACGT
>CBFGNA010000528.1:0-2181 GCA_965650045.1 uncultured Polaromonas sp. | reverse complement strand
GCTTTCTTCAGGTCGGCATCGACGTTCGGGTAGTCGAGAATGGCCTTGGGGTGCACGCCGATGTTGTTGTTGATGACGAACTCCAGCCGCGCCAGGCCCACGCCGTGGTTGGGAATCTGGCAGAAATCAAAAGCCAGCTGCGGGTTGCCAACGTTCATGGTGATCTTCAGGTCGATCTCCGGCATGTCGCCGCGCTGCACCTCGGTGACTTCAGTCTCCAGCAGGCCGTCGTAAATGTTGCCGGTATCGCCCTCGGCGCAGCTCACGGTGACCAGCATGCCGGTTTTGAGGGTTTCGGTGGCGTCGCCGCAGCCGACCACGGCCGGGATGCCGAGTTCGCGCGCAATGATGGCCGCGTGGCAGGTGCGCCCGCCGCGGTTGGTGACGATGGCGCTGGCGCGCTTCATCACCGGCTCCCAATTCGGGTCGGTCATGTCGGTGACGAGGATGTCGCCTGGCTGGACCTGGTCCATCTCGCTGATGTTGTGCACGATGCGGACCGGACCGGTGCCGATTTTCTGGCCAATCGCCCTGCCCTCGGCCAGCACGGTGCCGGTGCCCTTGAGCTTGTAGCGCTGCTCGGCCTTGCCCTTGGACTGGCTCTTCACCGTCTCGGGCCGTGCCTGCAGGATGTAGAGCTGGCCGTCGGTGCCGTCCTTGCCCCACTCGATGTCCATGGGCCGGCCGTAGTGGTTCTCGATGATCACGGCGTAACGCGCGAGTTGCTCGACGTCTGCGTCGCTCAGCGAGTAGCGGTTGCGCAATTCGGCCGGCACATCGGTGGTCTTGACCAGCTTGCCGCCGGCTTTCTTCTCGTCTGCCGTGGTGAACTCCATCTGCAACAGCTTGGAGCCCAGGTTGCGGCGGATCACCGCGCGCTTGCCCGCCTTGAGCATGGGCTTGTGCACATAAAACTCGTCGGGGTTCACGGCGCCCTGCACCACCGTCTCGCCCAGGCCGTAGCTGGAGGTGATGAACACCACGTCCTCAAAGCCGCTTTCGGTGTCGATGGTGAACATCACGCCGGCAGCGCCGATGTCGCTGCGCACCATGCGCTGCACGCCGGCCGACAGGGCCACGTCGGCATGCGCAAAGCCCTGGTGCACGCGGTAACTGATGGCGCGGTCGTTGTAGAGGCTGGCAAACACCTCTTTCATCTTGTGCAGCACGTCCTCGATGCCGACCACGTTCAAAAAGGTTTCCTGCTGGCCGGCGAAAGACGCGTCGGGCAAGTCCTCGGCGGTGGCGGAAGACCGCACGGCAAAACTGGCCTGGGCATTGCCCGCGCTCAGGGCCGCAAAGCTGTCGCGCACGGCTTTTTCAAGGTCTTTCGGGAAAGGCTGGGCTTCGACCAGCGCGCGGATCTTGCTGCCGGTGTCGGCCAGCGCGCGCACGTCCTCGGTGTTAAGCGCATCCAGCAGCGCGTTGATTTTTTTGTCCAGGCCGTCGTGGGCCAGGAACACGCGGAAAGCGTGCGCCGTGGTGGCAAAACCGGTCGGCACCTGCACGCCCTGGGGCCCGGTGGGCAATTGCGAGATCATCTCGCCGAGGCTGGCGTTTTTACCGCCGACGGCCTCGACATCCGTCATCCTCAGGTTTTCAAACGGTACGACCAGGGCGGTCGGCTCAAAAAGGTTGGACATGAAAATACTCCGGGAGGTTTAAAAACCGGGGACAGGTCCATGCGCGGCGGGCAACCTTGTTGTTGTTCGAGGGGGTTGGTGCGGGGCATGGTCAGGCAAATCTGGATAATCGGTCGATTGTAGAACGCCACCCTGGCGGCTGGCTGTCAGCGTTTTTCCCTTCACCGGCTCCTCCCATGTCCAATCGCACCGTGTTTTTCATCTCCGACGGCACCGGCATCACCGCCGAGACCTTCGGCAACGCCATCCTGGCCCAGTTCGAGCTGAAGCCGCGCCATGTGCGCCTGCCCTTCATCGACAGCGTGGACAAGGCGCACCAGGTGATCCGCCAGATCAACCACACCGCCGAAGTCGAGGGCCAAAAGCCGATTGTGTTCACCACCCTGGTCAACATGCAGATCCTGGAGGTCCTCAAGGCCAACTGCCACGGCATGTTGCTGGACATGTTCGGCATGTTCGTGGCGCCGCTGGAAACCGAGCTGGGCCTCAAATCCAACCACCGGGTCGGGCGTTTTTCGGACGCCTCCAAAAGCAAGGA
>CBFGNA010000527.1:0-2183 GCA_965650045.1 uncultured Polaromonas sp. | reverse complement strand
CGGCTCGAAAACCCGAACGCGCTGTTTGGCATCGTTCAGGGTGGCATGTTTGAGAACCTGCGCCAGGAATCGCTCGACGCGCTGGTCGAAATGGACTTTCCAGGCTACGCCGTCGGCGGCGTCAGCGTCGGTGAGCCCAAGGAAGAGATGCAGCGCATCATGGCGCACACGCCGCATCGATTGCCACCCAACAAGCCGCGCTACCTGATGGGTGTCGGCACGCCGGAAGACCTGGTGGAAGGTGTGGCCGCAGGCGTGGACATGTTCGACTGCGTGATGCCCACGCGCAATGCGCGCAACGGCCACATGTTCACGCGTTTCGGCGACCTGAAAATTCGCAACGCGCGTTACAAGTCCGAGGACGCGCCGGTGGACGCCACCTGCAGCTGCTACACCTGCAAAAATTTCTCCAGGGCCTACATGCACCACCTGGACCGTTGCGGCGAGATGCTGGGCCCCATGCTCAGCAGCATCCACAACCTGCACTACTACCTGAACCTGATGCAGGAGGTTCGCGATGCGCTGGACGCGGGCCGTTTCGGCGCCTTTGTGCAGCAATTCAAACAGGACCGGCAGCGCGGCGTTTAAGCAGGTGCTGCGGCCTCACGACAAGGAGTTTTCATGAAATACCGTCGGCTCGGAAGCAGCAACCTGAAAGTGTCCGTCCTGTGCCTGGGCACCATGATGTTCGGCAAGCAGACGCCGGATGACGAAGCCGCACGCATCGTCGCTTCAGCCAAAGAGCACGGCATCAATTTCATCGACACCGCCGATGTCTACAACGAAGGCGCGTCCGAACGCCTGCTGGGCAAGCTGCTGGCCGGGCAGCGCCACGACTGGGTGCTGGCCAGCAAGCTGGGCAACCAGGCCGGTGCAGGCGTCAACCAGTCGCACTACTCACGCAGCTGGATCATGCGGCAGACCGATGCCATGCTGGCGCGCCTGGGCACGGACTATCTCGACATCCTCTACCTGCACCGCGACTTTCATGGCGAAAACCTGGATGAAGCGGTGCGCACGGTGGGCGACCTGATCCGCGCCGGCAAGATCCGCAGCTTTGGCCTGTCCAACTTTCGTGGCTGGCGCATCGCCGAGATCATTCGCCTCTGCGAAAAGGCCGGTGTACCACAGCCGGTGGTTTGCCAGCCGTATTACAACCTGCTCAACCGGGGGCCCGAGGTCGAGATCCTGCCAGCCTGCGGCCACTATGGCTTGGGCGTCGTGCCTTACAGCCCACTGGCGCGTGGTGTGCTCACCGGCAAGTACCCGCCCGGCCAGCCGCCCGCCGAAGGCACACGCGCCGGCAGTGGCGACAAACGCATCCTGGAAACCGAATTCCGTGAAGAGTCGCTGCTGATCGCCCAAAAGATCAAGGCGCGCTGCGACGCCAAAGGCTGGGTAGCGGGCCAGTTCGCGGCCGCCTGGGTGCTGGCCAACCCGCTGGTCAGCTCGGTGATCGCCGGGCCACGGCTGCTGTCACACCTGGAAGATGTTTACGGCGCCGTGGACCTGGTGCTGGATGCAGAAGACGAAGCCTTGGTGAATGCGCTGGTGGTTCCAGGGCACGCCTCCAGCCCTGGCTACAACGATCCGAGCTACCCGTTCTACGGGCGGCCGGTGTAAGCAAACGCTATCAAATCAGGAGCTGCTTGCGCCCGACGGGCAAGGGCTGCAGGCACTTTTTACTCTCAAACACCGGGGCCCGCCGGTTGCTTCGCCAGGGGATCAACGCCCGTTGCCTGAAGCAGCCGGGCTCGGCTGGCATCCGCCCCGCAGGCATGACAGAACTTGGCAAACGCACTTTTTCGCGCCGTGCACTCGCCGCAATGGTCAAACAGGCCAATGCCGCAGTGCGGGCAAAAATCAATCGCCGGATTTTTCAGGTCCACCGCGCGTTCGCAACCCGGGCACACCCCCTTGGACAGACGCGTCAACGCCGTGTCGTAGCTGAGCTCCTCCCGGCGCTGCGCATCGGGTAGCTGTTCGGCGAGTTTCTGCTTTTCCAGGTAGCGGTTCAGCGAAACAATGGCCTGGCGCCCCACCACCACCGTGATGACAATGCCCACGATGTAACGCACATAACCGCCATAACTGGGCAGGTAAGGCACCAGTTCGACAAAAAAGGCGAACAGCGCAAAAAGGATGAAGCCCCAGACAAAAGGCCACCAGGTGCTTTTGCGCTT
>CBFGNA010000526.1:0-2191 GCA_965650045.1 uncultured Polaromonas sp. | reverse complement strand
AGTTCGTCTTGGGTCATGTCGGTCCTGAGCAGGGTCACAGTGGGGATGAGGGTTTGCGACAATGGGGCTGTCGCACAGAACACCACAAATTATCCAATGTCCCTGCTCCAGAAGCTCCCTTATGCCCTCGCCCGCCCGTTTTTATTTGGCCTGGACCCGGAAACCGCCCACGAACTCACCATGGCCTCGCTGGCGCGCACCCAACACACGCCGCTTGCACTGGCGTATTGCGCCAACCGCGTCAGCGACCCGGTCGAGCTGGCCGGCCTGACATTTCCCAACCGCGTGGGTCTGGCGGCCGGGCTGGACAAAAACGCGCGCTGCATCGACGGCCTGGCCGGGCTCGGCTTTGGTTTTGTCGAGGTCGGCACCGTGACACCCAAAGCCCAGCCGGGCAACCCGAAGCCGCGCATGTTCCGCCTGCCGCAGGCCAATGCGCTGATCAACCGCCTGGGTTTCAACAACGACGGGCTGGATGCGTTCATCGCCAATGTGCAGCAATCGACCTTCCGCCAGCGCAAGGGGGCCAGCCCGCTGCTGCTGGGCCTGAACATCGGCAAAAACGCCGCCACGCCCATCGAAAATGCGGTGGACGACTACCTCACCTGCCTGGAAGGCGTATATCCCCATGCCGACTATGTGACGGTCAATATCTCCAGCCCCAACACCAAAAACCTGCGCGCACTGCAAAGCGACGAGGCGCTGGATGCGCTGCTGGGCCGGATCGCCGAACACCGCGAAACACTGGCCACACAGCACGGCAAACGCGTGCCCATTTTTGTGAAGATCGCACCCGACCTCGACGAGGCGCAGGTCGATGTGATCGCCGCCACGCTCAAGCGCCACGCCATGGACGGCGTGGTCGCGACAAACACCACGCTCAACCGCGACGCGGTCAAGGGCATGGCGCATGCCGAAGAAGCCGGCGGCCTGAGCGGCGCGCCCGTGCTGGCCGCCAGCAACCGCGTGATTGGCCAGTTGCGCGCGGCGCTCGGCAAAACCTTCCCCATCATCGGGGTCGGCGGCATCATGAGCGGCGCCGACGCGGTGTCCAAGATCCAGGCCGGCGCCGATGTGGTGCAGCTCTACACCGGCCTGATCTACCAGGGACCGGAACTCGTCACCCAGGCCGCACTTGCGATCAAAAAGAGCCGCTAGCCGTTGACTGGCGCGCGCAGGCAGCTACTGAATCAATAGCAGTCAGGATTTGGCTTTGGTTGTCGCGGCCTTCGCCCGCGGTGTGGCTGCTGCATCGGCCCGGCCGAGTTCCACCCACACCGGCGCATGGTCGCTGGCATGTTCCTGACCGCGCACCCAGCTGTCCACCCCCGCTGCTTTCAGACGCGGCGCCAGTTCGGCATTGAGCAGGATGTGGTCGATACGCAGCCCGGCATTGCGCTGCCAGTGCTGGCGGAAGTAATCCCAGAAGGTGTAGATGCGCTCTTCCGGATGCAGATGCCGCAGGCTGTCGATCCAGCCCTGGGCCAGCAGGTCCGCGTAGGCCGCGCGGCTTTCGGGCTGCATCAGCGCATCACGTTTCCACGACGCCGGCTTGTACACATCGAGGTCGGTCGGGATGACGTTGAAGTCGCCAGCCAGCACCACCGGGTGGCCCGAGCCATACAGGCCCAGCGCGTGTTCGTGCAGACGCTGGAACCAGGCCAGCTTGTAGTCGAACTTTGGACCCGGCTGCGGATTGCCGTTGGGCAGGTAGAGGCAGGCGACGATCACCCCATCGACCGCGGCTTCGAGGTAACGGCTCTGCTCGTCCTTGGCATCACCGGGCAACTCGCGGCGAATTTCGAGCGGCGCCTCGTCACCCTTTGACAGAATCGCCACGCCATTCCACGAACGCTGACCCTTCCACAAGGCGCTGTAACCCGCCTCCTTCAAAGCAGCTTGCGGAAACACGCCGTCCAGCGCCTTGAGTTCCTGCAGGCACACCACGTCGGGGGCTTCTTTTGCCAGCCATTCCAGCAGTTGCGGCAAGCGCGTCTTGATGCCGTTGACGTTGAAAGTCGCGAGCTTCATTTTTTCCTGCGAAAGGCTTCGGCGCCGCCCCCGCCGCCACCGTCGGCAAACTCATGCTGGTCCAGCGGATTCTTTTTACCGGGTTTGACCGGCGCCTCGATCAGGGTGCTGGAACTGTTGTCGGTGTTGTCGGTATCGCTGCGGATCACCGGCGGCTCGG
>CBFGNA010000525.1:0-2198 GCA_965650045.1 uncultured Polaromonas sp. | reverse complement strand
CCTGGGGCGGCCTGGACATGCTGCTGTCCACCAACCCGATTGCCGTAGCCGTGCCCGCGGGTGAAGAGGCGCCGGTGGTGCTGGACATGGCCACCACGGTGGCCGCTTATGGCAAGGTCAAAGCCAAGGCGCAGCGCGGCGAGATGATGCCGGCAGGCTGGATGATCGACCGGCTGGGCCAGCCACTGCTGGACCCGAAACGCGCCGAAGAGGGCTTTCTCATGCCGATAGGCGGCTACAAGGGTTATGGACTGTCGCTGATCGTCGGCCTGCTGGCGGGTACCCTCAACGGGGCCGCCATGGGCAGCCAGGTCATCGATTTCAACCACGACGACACCAGCGTCACCAACACCGGCCAGGCCATCATGGCCATCGACCTCAGCGCTTTTGGCGATGTGGCCGGTTTCAAGGCACGGGTGGACCAGCTGGTGCGCGAGATGCGCGGCAGCGCCCGCATGCCGGGTGTGGACCGGATCTGGCTGCCGGGTGAACAAAGCCACGAAAGGCGTGCGGCCAACGAGCGTGAGGGCATTGCCTTGCCGGCCGCGCTGCACAAACAGCTCGATGCTTTTGCCGCTGAGTTGGGGATTCCCGCGCTGCAGCCCAACCCGCAATAGGCCGGGCCATGACACCGTCACGCCCCTTGATGCGCCTGTACTCCGGCCCCTTGAGCATGTTCGGCGCCAAGGTGCAGATTGCCATGCTGGAGAAAAGCCTGGACTTCGACCTGGTGATGGTGCCTTTTGACATGACGCTGCTGTACCAGCCCAGGCATCCCGAGGTGGTCCGCATCAATCCCAAGCAGCAGGTGCCGGTGCTGGTCCATGGTGAACTCGAACTGTTTGATTCAACGCAGATTTTTGAATACCTCGAAGAGCTGCAACCCGCGCCGGCCCTGTGGCCCGCAGCGCTCGCCGACAGGGCGCGTGCGCGCCTGCTCGAACACGGTTCCGACGAGGTTTATTTCCCGCCGGTGATCCGCCTGATGGGCTTGCAGGACCAGTTGCAGGAGGCGCCCGCGGTCCAGGCGTGCGAGGCGTGCCACCGCTATTACCGCGACATGGAAGCCCGGCTGGCCGGGCGGGACTGGCTGGCCGGCCGCTATTCGTTTGCCGACATCGCGTTTTACATGGCCCAGCTGTTCGGGGCCCGCATGGGCGCACCCATGGGCGAAGAGACGCCGCGTCTGCTGGCGTGGCGCGAGCGCATGTCGGCGCGCCCCGCCGTCCGGCAGGTCGCCGGCGCCATGGGGCGTTACCTGCAGTCGCAGGGGCGGCCGCTGCCGGCGTTTCTGGCAGCGCTGGTGGCAGACGCCGGTCTGTAAGCCGGAGAAGGGAGAGCGGGAGGAAAGGGCGCGTGGCGCGCGGCCTGGCCAAGCTGTGTTGTTTGATTCGTCCTACAGACCCGCCCCGGGCCTGCCGCTACAGTCGTGAAAGCCCAGCGGCCTGTGCCGTTGCCTTCTGGCCATCGCAAGGAATCCCCATGAACCTCTCTGTCTCCATCGGCCCCATCGTCTCGCTGATCGCCGGCATCCTGATCCTGATCATTCCGCGCCTGCTCAATTACATCGTGGCGATTTACCTCATCGTCATCGGCTTGATCGGACTGTTCGGCACGGGCTCGTTGCGCCTGTAGCGCGCGCCAGGTGATTTCAGCGCTTGCCCCGTGCAAGCGCGAGCAGGGCCTGTTGCTGCGCCGCGGTCCGGGTGGCGATCAGCGCGAGCAATCCCGTGCGATCCAGCGCGTTGATGCCGTTGTATTTGGCAAACTTTCGGGCGTTGTCCGTGAAGGTGGAGGCCGTGGCGTAGGTGGCCCGCTTGAGTTGACGCGCGGTCATCATGGCCAGCAAGGGGTGAATCTGCCGCACCGCCAGCGGCTGGCCCGGCCACAGCCTGCATACCGCCACAGAGACCGGGCTGTCCCTGTCCAGTTTGGCATGGCGCGAGTACAGCCAGAGGGTCACGCCGCCGCCCGCGCCATGCGACTGGACGCGGGTTTCCAGGCCGCTCTGGGAAAACAGCATTTCGCAGACGGCGTCAAATTGTTGTGGCGACATGCGGTCAAACAGTTCCGGCGTCCAGGTATCTGGATTTGACGGCGCCGGGATGGGCGCTGGCGGCCTGTCCGGAGCGACCATCCGGCGGGGCCGCGCGGCGGGCGGAAAATCAATCAGCTGTTCCATGGCGGCCGGGGTGTTG
>CBFGNA010000524.1:0-2217 GCA_965650045.1 uncultured Polaromonas sp. | reverse complement strand
ACCCGTGATCATGTCGGTGCCGGCCGGGCCGGAGGTGCCGATACACACGCCGATGTTTCCGGCGGCAGCGCGGGTGTAACCCTCGGCCATGTGCGAAGCGCCTTCGACATGGCGCGCCAGGATGTGACTGATCGTGCCCTGCTTGCGCAGCGCCGAATACAGCGGGTTGATCGCTGCGCCGGGAATGCCGAAGGCCTGCGTCACGCCTTCTTTTTCCATCACCCAGACGGCGGCCTGGGCGGCTGTCATTTTTGCCATGTCTTGTCTCCTTGTTGGGAGGCTCGACTGTAGGCAGCAGGGCGGCGATGCAGAAGGGGCGCGAAAACCATAAAAGCTATTCCGTGGCGGAATAAGTGACTATCATCGGACCATGGACAGATTGCAGGTCATGCACATGTTTGTGCGGGTGGTGGAAACCGGTAGCTTCTCGAAAGCGGCGCGCGAATTTGCGACCACCCAGCCCACAGTGTCCAAGCAGATCGCGGCGACCGAAGAACGGCTGAACGTGCGCCTGCTGAACCGCAACACCCGCGGCGTGAGCCTGACCGAATCGGGCGCGCTGTACTACGAGAAGTGCAAGACCATCGTGCGCGAGACCGAAGAGGCCGACAACATCGTGCGGCTTCAGCAGAGCCAGGCCCAGGGCCTGCTGCGCATAGGCACCTCGGTAGCTTTCGGACGGCGCGTGATCGTGCCGCTGGCGCTGGACTTCATGAAGCGTCATCCGCAGGTGCAGCTGGACCTGAGCTTCGAGGACCGCTACACCGACCTGGTGTCGCAGGGCCTGGATGTGGCGGTGCGCATGGGCAAGCTGGCCGACTCCAGCCTGGGCGCACGTTACCTCGGCGCCAATCCATGGGTGATGGTCGCCGCGCCGCGTTACCTGAAAAAACACGGCAGGCCGAAGAAGCCCCGGGATCTCAGCGCTCACGCCGCGCTGATTTACAGCAGCGTGCTGGGCGACGATGTCTGGCGCCTGACCTCGCCCAAAGGGGATGCGGTGACGGTGCCGGTGGCTGGCCGGCTGCGCTCCAACAACCTGTCGGCGGTGCTGGCGGCGGCGCGCAACGGCTTGGGCATTGCCGCGATGCCGCGTTATGTGGCGGCCGACTCGCTGGCTTCCGGGCAGGTGCTGGAGGTGCTGGCTGACCACAGCCTGCCGGAGCAGGAGATCCACGCGGTGTTTCCCTCACCCAAGCTGGTGCCCGGCAAGGTGCAGGCGCTGGTTGCCTATTTGCAGGGGCGCTTTGCCGAGCGCTGGTGGGAGACCCTGCCGAAAGCATGAAGCTCCGGTTCCAGTAACAACTCACCCCCGTTCGCCCTGAGCCTGTCGAAGGGCTTGGGCATGAGCAGCATGGCTTCGACGAGCTCAGCCCGAACGGCGTGGGGGCTTGGGTAGTTGCTGTTCCATGAACAAAAAGGCCTCCAGCCCTTGTCTGGCGGGCGCAAGCAGCTATCAAAAAGAGAGCGTCAGCCCAGCAACTCGCGCAGCGTGCGCGCGATGACTTTCGTGGCTTTGCGCAGATCTTCCAGCGCAAGCCGTTCATCGGCGCGTTTGGCATGTGACTCCAGCACGGTGCGCGGCCCGGCGCCATAAATCACGCCGGGGATGCCGGCTTCGGCGTACAGGCGCACGTCGGTGTAAAGCGGCGTGCCCATCGCAGCAATGGGCTCACCGAAGACGGCCTGCCCATGCTTCTGGATCGCATCGACCAGCGGCTGGTTGCCTGGCAGCGGTTTCATCGCGTTGGCCAGCAACAGGCGTTTGATCTCGACCTGGATGCCGGGGCACTGTGCGGCTGCGTCTGCAATCACCTTGCGTATGCTGGCTTCGACCTCGGCCGGATTTTCCTCGGGGATCATGCGGCGGTCCAGCTTGAACATCACCTTGCCGGGCACGACGTTGGTGTTGGTGCCGCCTTCGATGCGGCCGACGTTGAGGTAGGGATGGGTGATGCCGGGCACCTGCGAGCTGACTTTTTTGTACAGCGCATTTTGCGCATACAGCGCGTTCAGGATCTGCACCGCACCCTGCAGCGCATCGACGCCGCTGGCCGGTATCGCCGCATGCGCCATCTTGCCGTGCACCGTGACTTCCATCTGCAGGCAGCCGTTGTGTGCGGTGACAACTTCATAGCTGAACCCCGCCGCAATCAGCAGGTCGGGCTTTGTCAACCTGTTGCGCAGCAGCCAGCCCGGGCCCATCTCGCCGCCGAA
>CBFGNA010000523.1:0-2220 GCA_965650045.1 uncultured Polaromonas sp. | reverse complement strand
ACGATGTTGGACAGGCCCTGGCCGCGGAACTCGCGGTTGGCGTCAATGCGCTGGCCCGAGCGCGCAGCCACCGCCTTGGCAATCGAGATCGACTGGCCCAGCGCCACAATGGTCAGCGCGAAGGCCAGCCCCAGCAGTTCGGACAAGGCCGACCAGCTGACGCTGGGCACGGAGAATTTGGGCCAGGGGGTGCTGATCTGCCCGACGGTGCGCAGCGGCAATGGCGCAGCGCTCACATGCGCCGACCAGAGCCAGCTCACCGCCGTCGCCACCACCAGACCGGCCAGCATGGACGGCCAGCTCGGCCGCCAGCGCCGCAGCAGCACGGCCACCGCCAGCGTGATGCCCGCCACCGCCACTGCGGCCGGCTGGACGGCATGCAACTCACGACCGACATGCGACAACACCGCCGCTGCACCGTGTTCTGCCGCCGCAGGCAGGCCCAGCAGGTCCGGCAAGGCATACACCGCAATCAGCAGGGCCGCGCCCGAGGTAAAGCCAAACAGCGCCGCCGGTGAAATGAAATTGGCCAGGCTGCCCAGGCGCAGCGCACCGATCAGCCACTGCATGATGCCGACCAGCACCGTCACCGCCAGCGCCAGCTGGATGTAGGCCGGGCTGAAGGCGGCGGCCAGCGGCGCCAGCATGGCAAACAGCGCCAGCGAGTTGGCATTGGTAGGCCCGGACATCACATGCCAGCTGGAGCCGAAAAGCGCCGCAACCATGCAGGGCACGATGGCCGTGTACAGGCCGTACTCGGGCGGCAATCCCGCCAGGGTGGCAAAAGCAATGCCTTGCGGCAGCACCAGCACGGCCCCCAGCAGTGCGGCCAGCAGGTCCTGGCGCAGGGTGGCGGGTGTGACGATGCGAACCCAGCTCCCGAACAGCCGCTCAGCCAGCGTGAGCGACGCAACCCTGTCTGTGGAAGTGCCTTGCATGGGCTGAAGCATACCGCGGACACCGAGCTCGCAATCCGGCACGCCGGTCGCTGAACACCGCGCGCCAGCCGTTGCGGCAGATGCCGACGCCGCCCCCAACCCTCTGGAGCGGCGCCGTCATCGCTATGAAATCAGTAGCTGCCAGCGCCTGTCAGACAAGGGTTGGCAGCCCATTTGATACAGAATCGGCGGCCGGTGCCGGGCCCACACCTACGCGTGCTGGAACTTGAAGACGGCGCGGCTGGCGCGGGCATTCGGCCAGAGGCGAATCTCGCGCCCGTCCTGCAAGCCGAAGGCGTCGAGGATTTGCAGGCGGTTTTTGGTGGCCAGCGCGGCAAAGTCTTTCAGGGTGCCAACGCGGATGTTGGGCGTGTCGTACCACTGGTAGGGCAGAACCCGGGTCACCGGCATGCGGCCGCGCAGCACCGCCAGGCGGTTCGGCCAGTGGCCGAAGTTGGGAAAGGCGACGATGCCGGTGCGGCCCACGCGCGCCGTCTCGCGCAGCATGACCTCGGCGTTGCGCAGGTGTTGCAGCGTGTCGATCTGCAGGACGACATCAAAACTCGCGTCGCCGAACATCGCCAGGCCCTCGTCGAGGTTGAGCTGGATCACATTGACGCCACGCGCCACGCAAGCCTGGATGTTGCTGTCGGCGATCTCCACGCCGTAACCGGTGCAGCCACGTTCGCGCACCAGGTGGTCCAGCATCGCGCCGTCGCCGCAGCCGAGATCGAGCACGCGTGAGCCGGGTGGCACCAGGCGGGCAATCAGCAGCTGGTCGGCGGAGAGTTGCGCGTCGGTTTTCAGCATGGCGCCACCTTGCTCTCAAAATAGGAGCGCACCACGCCCAGGTAACGGGGGTCATCGAGCAAAAAGGCATCGTGCCCGTGCGGTGCATCGATCTCGGCGTAACTTACGTCGCGCTGGTTGTCGAGCAGGGCCTTGACGATCTCACGGCTGCGCGCCGGCGAAAAACGCCAGTCGGTGGTGAAGCTCACCAGCAAAAATTTCGCACTCGCCTGCGCCAGCGCGCGTGTCAGGTTGCCGCCGTGGCTGGCGGCGGGATCAAAATAGTCCAGCGCCCGCGTGATCAGCAAATAGGTGTTGGCATCGAAATACTCGCTGAACTTGTCGCCCTGGTAACGCAGGTAACTTTCGATCTGGCTACCCGTGTTTTACCGAGACGACCAGGAAATCTACCGTGTGCGGCCGCTCCAGGCGTTCGAGTGGCTGGAGCACGGCTTCGGCACCCGCTCTTCCCCCGACATCCAAAGCCGCGGCG
>CBFGNA010000522.1:0-2227 GCA_965650045.1 uncultured Polaromonas sp. | reverse complement strand
AGATATTGATCAAATGGTGGCCGGCGGCTTGCTGGCGCCCACGGCAGCCAGCACGGTGGCCGCACCTGAGCCGGAACCCGAGGCGGTGCCCGGCGCCCCGCCGACGCTGAGCGCGCAGGAGCACTACTCACGCGCTTACCCGATTGCCACGCGGCTGACCGCCGCACTCGGACTGCGTGGTTTTCGACTGAACCTGGCGGTTGAAGGGGCCGGCAACCTGGCCCAGCTCCGTGAGCTGGCACCCAAGATCAAGGACGCCGTGGGCCCGGAGAAGTTCGAGGAGCTCCGCAGCGCGCTTTACGACTGATGCCGGGGACCGGCGCCGCTTTGGGGTTCAGCGGCGGAATTTGCCGTTCGGCCCAATGATGGACAAGTCTGCAAAGTCCAGACCGGTGTGGTTGTCCGGCGAATAGCTGATTTCCAGGCCGCCGAGGTCGAACTTGCGGATTGAATCAAGGCCTGCCACGATTTTTTCACGCGTGGGTTTGGGTCCCGCGCGCCGCAGGCCCTCCACAAGCACCTTGGCGGCTGCAAACCCTTCCAGCATGGCGGGGCTGATCTCGTCCATGCCCTTGGCCTTGGCCATCTGCTGGGCTTCCTTGACCATGCCGTAGGCAATCGAGCGTTCCGAAGGGTAAACCTGGGACACGATGACCCCGCGCGAATTTTCTCCGAGGCTTTTGATAAAACCCGATGACGCATTGTTGGACAGGGTCACGATTTGAGCCGCCGATCCCGCGGTCCGCAGCGCCTTGGTCGCATCCACCACGGCCTGACCTGACGCCACCATGATCACCGCTTGCGTATTGGACGCCATAAGCTTGGGCACGATAGGGCCGAAGTCGGGCTTGGACCGGTTGAATTTTTCCAGTGCAGACGGTTGCAGTTTGGCCGCGGCCAGTCCTTTTTGTGCGCCTGCCACCCCGTCCGCACCAAAGCTGTCGTCCGCATAAACAATGGCAATCCGGGATATGCCCGTGGAGGTGAGGTGGGTTACGGCCTTTTCAGCTTCACGCTGGTAGGTGGCACGCACATTGAAGACATATTTGTTGACAGGTTCGTGCATCACCATGGCGCCAGTGGACGGCCCGATGAGCGCCACGCCGTTTTTCTCAAGCACCGGAAAAATGGCCTGGCTGTGAGGGGTGCCACGGGTCAGGAAAAGGGCCAGCACGTTTTGTTCTTCGACCAGCTTGCGGGCGTTTTCACCGGCCAGTTTGGGTTCAAACTTGTCGTCCAGCGAAATCAGTTCGATTTTTTGTCCATGGACGCCACCTTTGGCGTTGATGGCGTCGATGTAAAGCTTGGCGCCGTCGGTTGTTTCCTTGACGCCCGCACCCACCGGACCGGTAAATCCTGCGGTCTGTCCGATCAGGAGCTGCGCCTGTGCGCCAAGGCTGAAAGCCGCCAACAGAAGGGCGCTGCACCACAAGCCGGGTTTGTTCATGTCGCTTCTCCGCAGTTCTGTGAATGCGCCAGTTGACCATAAAAGTGCCAAAAAGACGATATGGAAAACCAGCAGCGGGCCGTCATGGCCCTCGCCAAAGGGCTTTAACCCCACGCCGTGCCACCCTGGGGGCGCTGTCTAGAATGTTTGACTCTTCAGGAAAGACCCCCACCGATGTCCCAGGGAATCATCCGCATCCGCGGCGCGCGCCAGCACAACCTCAAAAACCTCGACCTGGACATCCGCACCGGTGAAATGACGGTGGTGACTGGTCCCAGCGGTTCGGGAAAATCCTCGCTGGTGTTCGACACCCTGTTTGCCGAAGGCCAGCGCCGCTACGTCGAAACTTTTTCAGCCTACGCGCGGCAGTTCCTGGACCGCATGGACAAGCCGGCTGTGGACAAGGTCGAAGGCGTGCCGCCGGCGATTGCGATTGACCAGACCAATCCGGTGCGCAGCTCGCGCTCGACGGTCGGCACCATGACCGAACTCAACGACCACCTCAAGCTGCTCTACGCCCGCGCCGCGCAGCTGTTCGACAAAAAAACCGCGCAGCCGGTGCGGCATGACACGCCGGAGTCGATTTACGCCGAACTGATGGCGCGCACCGCGGCCGGTGATCCCCGTGTGGTGATGACCTTTCCGGTGGAACTGCCAGGCAACACCAGCGCGGACGAGGTGACCCAATGGCTGTCGGCCAGCGGGTTCACGCGCGTGCATGCCGAGCGCGATGTGGCCACGCCTGCGGGCCCCCACAAGCTGCTCGATGTGGTGGCCGAC
>CBFGNA010000521.1:0-2227 GCA_965650045.1 uncultured Polaromonas sp. | reverse complement strand
ATCGGGCCGGTGCAGCCAGGCCATCCCGGACTTTACCAAGCTGCTTGCCGGCTGACCATCCTACAGATGCAGGATGGGACGGCCGCGGGGACCGGGCCCTTGCCGGCGCCGGATTCCGACGGCGGCGGTGCGCGGCAGCGGCTCACTGAAAAAGCGCTATTCGCTACAAAATCAGTAGCTGGCAGCGTACGCCAGCAAAGGGCTGGAGGCTGATTTGGCTAAAATTTTCGGCGCACTCAGGTGACGTTGCCGTTGACGCCGGGCTGGCTGTCATCGGGCACCGAGCCGGTGCGCAGCACCTTCAGGTCGCTGTCAAACTCCACCCGAAAAATCCGCGGCGTGTTGGGCCCGTCGCTGTAACGCCATTCGTAATGCGTTTCGCGCTTGAGCGCCAGCGGCGTGATTTTCATGGGCTTGCCCAGCATCTTGCGGACCTGCTCCATGGGCATGCCGGGCAGCACCTGGGCAAAGTTCTGTGGGGTGAGCACCTGGCGCAGGGCGCTCATCTTTCCATCGGCGCCAATCGTGATCATGTAGTTGACCTGGCCCTGGGGCTGGCGGTTGTATTCAAAGGTGCGGGCGCCGGGCTGGGCCGCCGCACCGGGAAACGGGTTGCCCGCCAGGTCGGCGGCGCTCCAGATCTTCTCGGGCTCACCGAACTTCGCGCGCACGTCGGCCTCGGTGGCCACGCCCTCTTCCAGTTCCGCAATGCGCTGGGGGTCGCAGCCCACCAGGCCCAGCAGGGCCGACAACAGTCCCATGATGACCAGCCACCTTCCGCAGATCGGGGCCGCCCGCCAGCCTTTGTCTCTGACGGCACAAAAAGCCAGATGCATCGCAGTCCCCGGTAAAATCAGCCAACTTCAGCTTCAGGCAGTTTACCCATGTCCCTCTTCGCCCGGCCGCACTACACCTCCGAGGTCACCAGTTTCATCGAGGAACTCAAGGCCAAAAAACCCACGCTGGAAGCCGAGCAGCGCCAGGGCCGTGCCATCTGGTGGGACAAAAAACTGGACCTGTCCGAGCAGGCCGACTACCAGGACGCCGCCGTGCCGCAGCAGCCCTATGTTTACGGCACCAGCGGCCACCCGAACAGCAAGTAAGTTCACATGACTGGTCAAAAAGGCCTGCAGCCCTTTGCTGGCGTGCGCAAGCAGCTATCTCTTTCATAGCAAACAGGCTTGGCCGGACCTCCCATGACAACGATCACCGAACTGCCGCCCTCCCCTTCCGGGTCTGACCAGCCCGAAGGTGTGCTGGCGCTGGCCGGCATGCCCGGCGTGATCGACCAGGTGGCGCTGGCCCGGCTGTATGGCGAGCCGCTGTTTGCCATGCCGCAGGATTTGTACATCCCGCCGGACGCGCTGCAGGTTTTTCTGGAGGCCTTCGAGGGGCCGCTGGACTTGCTGCTCTACCTGATCCGCAAGCAGAATTTCAATATTCTCGACATCCCGATGGCCGCGGTCACGCGCCAGTACCTGGTGTATGTCGACGAGATCCGCAGCACCAACCTCGAACTCGCCGCCGAATACCTGCTGATGGCGGCGATGCTGATCGAGATCAAGTCGCGCATGTTGCTGCCGCCCAAAAAGGCCGCCGACGGCCAGGAGCCGGAAGACCCGCGCGCCGAGCTGGTCCGCCGCCTGCTGGAGTACGAACAGATCAAACTGGCCGCGCACCAGCTCAACGACATGCCGCAGTACGGCCGCGACTTCCTGCGTGCGCAGGTGTATGTGGAGCAGGCGCTGCAGCCGCGCTTCCCGGATGTCACCGTGGTCGATCTGCAGGAAGCCTGGCGCGACATCGTCAAGCGCGCCAAGCTGGTCCAGCACCACGTGATCAGCCGCGAGGAACTCTCGGTGCGCGAACACATGAGCATCGTGCTGCGCAAGCTGCAGGGCCAGAAGTTCGTGGAATTCGAACACCTGTTCGAGCCGTCCCGCGGCATGCCGGTGCTGGTGGTGACTTTCATCGCCCTGCTGGAGCTGTCCAAGGAAGGCCTGATCGACGTGACCCAGGCCGAGGCGTACGCGCCGATCTACGTGCGGCTGGCGTACACCCCCGCATAGCCGGGTATTACAATGAACGTTGCTCCGGGGTGCTCCCGGCCATGTTGGCCGGCAGCTGAGATGGCCCACCCAAACCCGTGAACTTGACTCGGTTCGTACCGACGTAAGAAGAGCTGGCTGCCGCCTCCGGGCCCCAGTCGCCGACCGACACCACCGCG
>CBFGNA010000520.1:0-2238 GCA_965650045.1 uncultured Polaromonas sp. | reverse complement strand
CCATGCCGCTGGAGCAAAAGCAGTGGTGGGTCTATTCGAGCACCCAGCACCCGGGCGAGGTGCAGCACTGGGTGGCGCATGCCCTGGGCATCGACAACCACGCGGTGCGCGTGGAGTGCCGGCGCATGGGCGGGGGCTTTGGCGGCAAGGAGACGCAGGCCGGGCACCTGGCCGTGTGGGCCGCCGTGGCCGCGCACAAGCTGGGCCGCCCGATCAAGCTGCGCCTGGACCGGGACGAGGACTTCATGGTCACCGGCAAGCGCCACCCGTTCGCCTACCGCTACGACGTGGGCTTTGACGGCACGGGCCGCATCACGGGGCTGAACCTGCACATGGCGGCCAACTGCGGCTTCTCGGCCGACCTGTCGGGCCCGGTGGCCGACCGCGCCGTGTTCCACAGCGACAACGCCTACTACCTGAGCGACGTGGAGATCGCCTCCTACCGCTGCAAGACCAATACCCAGAGCCACACCGCCTTCCGCGGCTTCGGCGGCCCGCAGGGCGTGATCGTGATCGAGGCCATCCTCGGCGACATCGCCCGCAAGCTGGGCCTGGACCCTTTAGATGTGCGCATGCGGAATTTGTACAGCGAGGAACTGGCATACCCTTCGACAAGCTCAGGGCGAACGGAAAAAGCCGTTCGGGCTGATCCCCCTCCCGTTCGGGCTGATGCCCCTCCCGTTCGGGCTGAGCTTGTCGAAGCCGACCCCAACGCTCCGCGCCGCAACATCACCCATTACCAGATGAAGGTCGAGGACAACATCCTCGCCCCGCTGCTATCGAAACTGGAGCAAACTTCTGACTATCGGCGGCGGCGCGAGGCCATTTCGGCATGGAACGCGGGCAGCCCGGTGATCAAGCGCGGCATTGCCATCACGCCGGTCAAGTTCGGCATCAGCTTCACCGCCACCTTCTTCAACCAGGCCGGCGCGCTGGTGCATGTGTACACCGACGGCAGCGTGCAGGTGAACCACGGCGGCACCGAGATGGGCCAGGGCCTGAACACCAAGGTCGCGCAAATCGTCGCTGACGAACTAGGTGTGCCCTTCGAGCGTGTGCGCTGCACCGCCGCCGACACCAGCAAGGTGCCCAACGCCTCGGCCACCGCCGCCAGCAGCGGCACCGACCTGAACGGCCGCGCCGCGCAATACGCCGCCCGCAATGTCAAGGCCAATCTGGCCGCGTTTGTCAGCGGCCTCGACAACTGCGGCGCCGGCGCGGTGCGGTTTGCCGGCGGCAAGATCAGCAGCCCGACCACCACGCGCAGTTTTGACGAGGTGGTGAAAGCAGCGTATGCCAACCGCATCCAGCTCTGGAGCGACGGCTTTTACCGCACGCCGAAAATTCATTACGACAAGACCACCCTCACCGGTCGCCCGTTTTATTACTTCAGCTACGGCGCCGCCTGCAGCGAGGTCGCCATCGACACGCTGACCGGCGAAAGCCGCGTGCTCAAGGTCGACATCCTCCACGACGTCGGCACCTCCATCAACCCGGCCATCGACATCGGCCAGATCGAAGGCGGCTTTGTGCAGGGCATGGGCTGGCTGACGACCGAACAACTGGTGTGGAACGACAAAGGTTTGCTGACGACCCACGCCCCCAGCACCTACAAGATCCCCGCCACCGGCGACATCCCCGAACACTTCAAGATCGCCCTGTGGCCTGAAGCCAATCGCGAAGACAACGTGGGCGGCAGCAAGGCCGTCGGCGAGCCGCCCTTCATGCTGGCGATCAGTGTGTATGAAGCCTTGCGGGAAGCGGTGGGCGCGGTGAAAGCTGACAGTCAGCTGGTGCAGATGACGGCACCGGCCACCGCCGAGAACGTGCTGCACGCCCTGTCCGGGCGGCCACTGCAAGCCTGATCGGCCATCCATGCCGCACGGTGCGGAGGCCTGCACCGCTACCAAATCCATAGCTGCCTGCGCTGATCCAGCAAGGGCTAGAGGCCTTTTTTCCTTGTAACACCTCAGGCGTATTCGGCGACCGGCGTGCAGCCCAGCGGCAGCACGCACAGAAGCACACCGTCCAGGCACACCGCGAGAGCCAGCCGGCCCTGCACCAGCATCAGGCGTGTGTTTGTCCCGGCCTCGCCTGCCCGGTCGCCTGGGGGTTCAGCGGTGCACACGGCATCGGCAGAAAGCGCCATGGGCCGCGCTGCCCGCAGCAATGTTATGAGTCCGCCCGCGTCACGCTCTGCCATGGCGAGCCGGCACAGCGCCAGCACGGCATCGTGGT
>CBFGNA010000519.1:0-2241 GCA_965650045.1 uncultured Polaromonas sp. | reverse complement strand
CTGCTCGCGCGCCTGATCGACAACCTGCGCTTGAGCATGAGCGTGTTTCTGAACGGCAGTGTGCGTGATGCACAAAAACTCCTGGAAGAAAAAGCGCGCTTCCGCGATCTGGAGCGCGCCTACGCAAGCACGCACTTGGGCCGGCTTTCAGAGCGCACCGCCCAGAGCATGGAGACCAGTTCGCTGCACATCGACCTGATCAGTGACCTCAAGCGCATCAACTCGCACATCTGCTCGATTGCCTATCCCATCCTCGATTCGGCCGGCGCACTGGCACCCAACCGCCTGCGCCAGAGTGTGCTGCTCGATGACCAGGCCGGCTGACCGGCGCCGGGCCGCCTGCCCATGAACCCCAACGCCGACCAGCTCTGGAAAGCGCCGCGCTGGGCCCTGGCGGCCTTGCTGGCCGTGTTGGGCATGCTGGGCCCGTTTTCCATCGACACCTACATCCCGGCGTTTTCGGGCATCGCCGGTTCTCTGGGCGCCACGCCGGTCGAGATGCAGCAAACACTGTCGGCCTACCTGTTTGGTTTTGCCTTCATGAATTTGTTCCACGGCGCGCTGGCCGACAGCTTCGGGCGCCGCCCGGTGGTGCTGTGGGGCATCGCCGTTTTCACGGCCGCATCGGCCGGCTGCGCGCTGTCACAAAGCATCGGCCAGCTGGTTTTTTTCCGGGCCCTGCAGGGCCTGTCCACCGGCGCCGGGATTGTGGTCTCGCGCGCCGTGATCCGCGACATGTTCCCGCCGGCCCAGGCGCAAAAGGTCATGAGCCAGGTGACGATTTATTTTGGCGTTGCGCCGGCAGTTGCGCCCATCATCGGTGGCTGGCTGTTCGTGCACCTGAACTGGCATGCGATCTTCTGGTTTCTCACTGGCGTCGGCGTGCTGCTGTGGACCGCCAACTACCGGTTGCTGCCCGAAACACTGCATGTGACCCAGCGCCAGCCCTTTAACGTCAAACACCTGATGCGCGGCTACTGGCAGCTTGGCTCCAGCGCGCGGTTTTTCCTGCTGGCGCTGGCCAGCGGCGTGCCCTTCAATGGCATGTTCCTCTATGTGCTGGCCGCACCCGAATTCCTGGGTTCACACCTGAAGCTGGCGCCCACGCAATTTTTCTGGTTTTTTGTGCTGACCATTTCCGGCATCATGGCCGGCGCCTGGCTCAGCGGGCGCCTGGCCGGAAACATCGCACCCAAGCAGCAGATCCGCCACGGCTTTGTGATCATGCTGGTCGTCGCCGTGCTGAACCTCATCGCCAACCTGCTGTTCAAGGCGCATGTGTCCTGGGCGCTGTTTCCGATTGCGGTGTTCGCCTTCGGCTGGGCGCTGATGGTGCCGGTGGTGACCTTGCTGGTGCTGGACCTCTACCCCGAACGGCGCGGCATGGCCTCGTCGCTGCAGGCCTTCATCGGTTCCACCGCCAACGGCATCGTGGCCGGTGTGATTGCGCCGCTGATCATGCATTCCACCGTGGCATTGGCGGCGGTCTCGCTGCTGATGATGGGTATCGGGCTGCTGGCCTGGGTTTACCTGCACCACCGGTGGCCCGAGATCGGCAGGGTGTAGAGCCCTCTTGCTGCCAGGGTGTCACGCCAGCAGCGCAGCCTGGATCAGCGCGGCTTCGCTGGTGAATTCATGGGCGTGCATCTTCTCCAGCATCTCGCTTTCGTCCATCAGCACGAAGCGTTCGACTTCGCCGTCCTGATTCACCGGCACCAGCCCGTCCCGTACGGTGCAGTGGTACCAGTCAATGCGCTCGATCACATAGCCGGCGCCGCCACCATCGTCACACGGACGGCGGATATCGACATGGCCGCCTCGCACGATGCTGCGCAACTGGCCCAGCCGCAGGCCGGCCTCTTCCCAGGTTTCGCGCTCCAGTGCGCTTTCCAGGGTGTCGGCGGCGCTGATCATGCCGCCCATCAGCGTGTCCCACAGGCCGGGGTCGTTGGACTTGCTCCACGCGCGCTGCTGCACCCAGAAGCGGCCATCTTCGGCCCGCCCGATCAGGTGCACCGCCGTGGTAGCGATGCCCAGCACGCGAACCACGGCGCGCTCCACGCTGCCGACGCGCCGCCCCCGCGCGTCCCTCACCGCGAGCTGCTCATCGCGCCAGGCATGGGCCAGCCCGGCTTCGCGCAGGGCCAGCGCCAGGGCAGCCAGCGCGGCGGTCGCTTCCCCCCGCAAGTGCCACGCCGGGGCGCCCAGATGCTCTGTTTTTGATAGCTGCTTGCGCCCGTC
>CBFGNA010000518.1:0-2245 GCA_965650045.1 uncultured Polaromonas sp. | reverse complement strand
AGGATCAGATCCTGCACGCCAAACGCCTGGTGCTCGCCACCGGGCTGGTGGACCAGCTGCCCCAACTGGAAGGCCTGGCTGAACGCTGGGGGAAGACGGTTTTCCACTGCCCGTATTGCCACGGCTATGAACTTGACCGTGGCCGCATTGGCGTGCTTGCCACCAGCCCGCTGTCACTACACCATGCGCTGATGCTGCCTGACTGGGGAACTGTCACCTTGTTTCTGAACCAGTCGTTTGAACCCGACGCAGAGCAGGCGGCAGCGCTGGCGGCGCGCGGCGTCTCCGTTGAATCCGGGGCCGTTCGCCGGCTCAGTGGCGCAGCGACAGTGGAGCTGGCCGATGGTCGATGTCTTGAAATGGACGGCCTGTTCACGCTAGGCACGACCCGCATGGCCAGCGCCGTCCCCGCCCAGCTTGGCTGCGCGCTGGACGAAGGGCCCATCGGCCCCTTCATTCGTACAGGCCTCACAAAAGAGACAAGCGTGCCCGGCGTTTTTGCCTGTGGCGACGCTGCGCGCATGTTTGGCAACGTGGCCCTTGCCGTCGGGGACGGCGCGCTGGCGGGCGCCTCCGCACACCAATCCCTGATCTTCATGCGCTGAGCTACGCGGACCGCGTTGATCCCAGGCCTGACCGGTCGCGGGTCGCGTCGCCCGTGAATTTTTTCACGTTCTTTTTTGCTTTTGTGAATCCAGACGACGTCCCGACTGCGTATCTGCAGCAGGGCGCCATGTCATGCCGTGTCAATGCGGCGCGGCTTGGCGCCTCAACAGCAACTGGCGACCGCCAGCTCACGTCTTATTTCACCAGGAGTTATTCCAATGATGATCCGCACCGCCATCGCCACTGCCGCCGTGTCCCTGATCGCTGCCTGCGGCAGCATGTCGCCCATGATGCCGAGCTATTCGCAGGCTGGCCTGCCCGCTTCCATGCAAGTGCCGGCCGGCAACAAGGTCGCCATGGAAACCGTCGGTGTCGGTGAGATCACCTATGTGTGCAGCGCCAAAAAGGACATGGCCGGCCAGTACGAATGGGTGTTCGCCGGCCCCGATGCCAAATTGATGGACCGCAGCGGCAAACAGGTCGGCAAGTACTACGGCCCTCCCGCCACCTGGGAGTCCATGGACGGTTCCAAGCTGACCGCCACACAAATCGCCGTTGCGCCCAACATGACCGGCAACATTCCGCTGCAGCTCGTCAAGGGCAACCCGGCCATGGGTTCCGGCGCCATGCAGGGCGTGACCTACATCCAGCGTGTGGACACCCGCGGCGGCGTCGCCCCGGCCATGCCCTGCACCGCCGCCAACATGAATGCCAAACAAGTCGTCAAGTACCAGGCCGACTACATCTTCTACAAGGCGATGTAAGCGCAGGCCGCAGCGCACCTTTTGTCTCCGGGAAGCTCGCTTTCGATCTGGATGGTGAGCGGCCAGCTCTGTTTCACGCGGAGCTGGTTTTAGCCCACAGGCTGCATGCAGCTTGTGGGCTTTTTTGCGGCTGCAGCGCCCTGCGCACTCCTTCTCGCAGGCGTGCCGTGATTGCGCTCTTGCCTTTCAGTGCGCCGGTCAGGCGTCCTACAACCGCTTACACCGTTCCCGGCTCTACTTGCAGTCAGTGAAAACAAACCGGGAAACACCAATGAAAAGCACCAACACCAAATTCCGCACCGCCGGCAAAAGCCTGCTTTGCACAACGCTGATGGCCAGCGGCACGGCCCTGATCATGGCCGCCTGTTCCAGCGCGCCACCGCTGCCCAAGCAATACAGCCAGGACCGCCTGCCGCAAGCAGTGCTGGTGCCCTCCGGCAACACCGTCGCCCTGGAAACCCGAGCTACCGGCATCCTCCACTACGAATGCAAACCCACAGCCACCGGCCCTTATGGCTGGGTGCTGATGAGCCCGGAGGCCAACCTGCTGGACCGCACCGGCAAGGACGTGGTCGCCTACTCCGGCCCGCCTGCCACTTTCAAACACGTGGACGGCTCCAGTGTGGTCGGCACGCAGATCGCCGTGGCGCCCAACGGCGAATACACGCTGCCGCTGCAACTGTCGCGCGCCGAGCCTTCCATGGGCACCGGCGCCTTGCAGGGCATCACCTTCATCCAGCGCGTCAACACCAAGGGCGGCGTCGAAAAAACCAAACCCTGCGCGGCTCTGAACAACGGCGAGAAGCTGACGCTGCCTTACCAGGCTGACTACATCTTCTGGCGCCAAGGCTAAGTCAGTACGAACAAGGGCAAAC
>CBFGNA010000517.1:0-2245 GCA_965650045.1 uncultured Polaromonas sp. | reverse complement strand
ATGCCCAGCGCCGTCGCCAGGAACAGGGTCAGGGCCCCGCCGGTTTCGGCGCAAAAGCCGCCCACCGGTTTGAGCTTGGTGATTTTCTGCCCCATGGTTTTAACGATGCGCCAGCCGCCGAACATGGTGCCTGCGGCAATCGCGATGTAACAGCTGACGATGGCCCATACCGGCGGCGAGGCATCGCTGGCGGACGCATAACCGGTGGCGATCAGCAGCATCCAGATGATGCCAATGGTTTTTTGCGCGTCGTTGCCGCCGTGCCCCAGGCTATAGGCCCCGGCAGAAACCAGCTGCATGCGCCGGAACCAGCGATCCACCCTCGACGGCGTCGCCCGGCGAAACACCCAGGCCACACCCACCATCATGAGCGAGCCGAGCAAAAAGCCCAGCAGCGGCGAAACAAAAATAAAGGCCACCGTTTTCAGGATGCCGCCGGCCACCAGGGCACTGGCGCCCGACTTCGCCATCACGGCGCCCACAATGCCGCCGATCAGGGCGTGGGACGAACTGCTGGGAATGCCGTAATACCAGGTCACCAGGTTCCAGCTGATGGCACCAATCAGGGCGCCGAACACCACATGGGTATCCACAATGCCCGGGTGAACGATGCCTTTACCCACCGTGGCGGCGACGCTCAGGTGAAAAATAAAAATCGCAACAAAGTTGAAGAACGCGGCGAACAGCACGGCCTGGGCCGGTTTGAGCACGCCGGTGGAAACCACGGTGGCAATCGAGTTGGCCGCATCGTGAAAGCCATTCATGAAATCGAAAGCAATGGCCAGAAACACCAGCAGCGCCACGACCCACAGGGCAGTTTGGACACTTTCCATCAGCGACCCCGATTAATTGATGCAGGCGGCAGGGACCCAACTTTTTCCGCCGGGCCGCCCCAAGGAAAAAGCGCCTCCCTGGGGGGCAGCGAACGATGCGAAGCACGAAGCGTGCGGGCCGTATTCATGAATTTTCGAGGACGATGCCCTCAATGACGTTGGCCACGTCTTCGCATTTGTCGGTGATGGTTTCGAGCAACTCGTAAATCGCCTTGAGCTTGATGACTTCGCGAACGTCGGGCTCTTCGCGGAACAGCTTGCTCATGGCCGAGCGCATCACACGGTCGGCATCGGACTCCAGCTTGTCGATCTCTTCGCAGGTCTTGAGCGCGGCTTCGGCCGTTGCGGCGTCGCTGAGCTTGTCGATCAGCGCCACCGCGTCTTTCAGCCGCTCGCAGCATTTGACGCTGAGATCGGTCAGGCGTGCAATCTCCTCGGTCATGTGGCGCACGTCGTACAGCGCCATGGTTTCTGCAGAATCCTGGATCAGGTCAGCCACGTCGTCCATGGTGTTGATCAGCGAGTGGATCTGCTCACGGTCAATCGGCGTGATGAAGGTCTTGTGCAGCATGCGGTTCACCTCGTGGGTGATCCGGTCTGCCGCGCGTTCTGCGTTGTCAACCTCGCGGTTAAAGCTTTCCCGCTTTTCAACGTCGCTGTAATTGGCAACAAGGTTGGCAAAAGCGCGGGCGGCTTCAACAATCCGGTCAGCATGCTGGTTGAACAGCTCGAAAAAATTGCCCTCGCGCGGCAGCAGCTTGCCAAACAGCATCTTGGTCTCCTGGGAACGGTGTGTCAGTGTGATGACAAATTGATGACTCCCGGGAGTTTAACGCCCTCACAGTTGCGCACGGCCTGTCGCCTTCGGCCCGGGCTGAGCTGAAACCGAACGCAAGCCTCAGGATGACCGGAAGATGAAATACACCGCGCCCACCATGCACAAGGCCGCCCACAGGTAGTCGAGCTTCAGGGGTTCGTGAAGGTAGAAAACGGCAAACGGCACAAATACCGTCAGCGTGATCACCTCCTGCATGATCTTGAGCTGGCCCACGCTGTAGGCGGTGAAGCCAATCCGGTTGCCGGGCACCTGCAGCAGGTATTCAAACAGGGCAATGCCCCAGCTGATCAGCGCAGCCACGTACCAGGGCGAAGCCGCCAGGTTTTTGAGATGGCCATACCAGGCGAAGGTCATGAAGACGTTCGATAGCAGCAGCAGGCCGATGGCCTGCGCAGAAACCGGAAGCGATTGCAGAAACTGCATGAAAACTCCTAGGACTCGGAGAAGCGGAAAACACCAGCGCCCGAAATATGAGAGCCTTTTATGCCTGTAGCCCTTGTCCAGCTTGCGTAGTCAGCTATCAATTGAGTAGCAATCAGAACCCGGACAGGTCCAACGCGGCAAGCCGGCCGAG
>CBFGNA010000516.1:0-2251 GCA_965650045.1 uncultured Polaromonas sp. | reverse complement strand
CGGAGAAACCCATCCCGCGCAAGTGATCCTTGACCCGCGTTTCCTGGCCTTCCTTGCCATGGTGGCGACGTTCTGTCGCCAGCCTTTGCGTAGCCAGAAGAACTGCCGACGCAATCAGGGCTGTCTGGCGTTGCTCTGCAGTCGGCCGGGTGCCCGCTGCTACCCAGGGAAAGCGAAAAGGGTCAATGATTCTCTCGATGACTTCATAGACTTTCCGCAAGTCCTCCGGTCGCTTTCTCAATGCGCCCGGTGCCAGCGACCCCACAGCTGCAATCACCTGAAGATCGTCATCCGACACAGGCGGGCCGGCCAGATAGCGCAGCGCTTCTCCAAGTCCGGCGTCATAGGCTTCGGCGAGTTGCGCGTTCGTCAGGGCGCCAGGGCCGAGGTCTCCCAGTTTTTCGAACAACAGGCTGAATTTTTCATGCGCCGCTTCGTACTGGGTGGTCCAGGCATCGGAGGTTTCCAGCCGTTCGGAGCGAAAAGCACTGGACGACAACGCCGCGTCATGGGCCAGCTCTTCAAGCGTCCACCGGCGAGGGGTTTCACTCATGCCGCAAATGTTTCCAGGAGAGGAATTCGCAAGCGCTCAATTTCCCGGGGCTCGAATTTTGTCAGGCCTCCGGAGTAAGTGCGTCCGTTGTCGGTGCTGACGTTCTGGTTAAGCCAGGCCACCAATGCCTGCAGCTCATTTGGCGACAGTGCTTGCCTGGGATACAAGCCATGTGCGATGTTGATGTGCCTCGCTTCGCAGGCATTCAGGGTGAACTGGGGTGCACGGCGCGCCATATAAGTACACAGGATGGGGGCAGGATTTTTTAATCCCACGGACCACCAAGCCTTGCGGTGCAGGGCCGTGTAACTCTGGTCTGCGCCGCGTGCTTGCGCCCAAGCCAGAAAGGCGTGAATGCAACGCCTTTCCCGCGGGTCGAATTGCTCCAGGTCGGCGGGAATGTCGATGACCCGGCGCAAGGCTTTGCTACAGCCCAGGTGGGCGCCGGCGTGGATGAGGTCTCTTGCCTTGGTGACCGCGGCGATCTTGACGCTTTCCGGGAGGCTGTCAGCATGTTCACCGGCGATCCAGATGTTGTTGGCACCGGTAACCTGTCCTCTGTGCACGCTGAATAACTCGCCGAGTTCCACCGCGCCTTCCACGTTGGGAGCGCTCGGCCGGACGATGATCGACCAGCGCTTTTCATGGTGGAAACGGTCGCGTTCAATGTCATGGCCTCTGCTCAATCCATTCAGTGAGGCCAGCGTCGGGACGGCGCGCACGCGCATCGGTGCCTGGGTTTCGCCCACCCGGAAACAGGTGATGGCCGCCGTGCTGGCGGTGCCGGGAAACGCTTCGACAGTGGGTGACAGCACATGCAGGGCCAGCCCTCCAAGTTCGTCGATCAGCAGATTCCGCAAGGCGGAGCCATAGTTGACATCCAGCCATTCGGCCGATGTGATGAACACGCCCAGGTCGTCCTTTTTGGCAAGCAGGCGGGTTTGGAGGAAAAAGTGCAGATGGAGTCCGGCCAGCCCACTGGCCTTGATCCCGAAGTTTGCAAAGCGCGACGCATACCACCGTTTCCAGAACTCGCCGATATCGTGATGGCGAACATAGGGCGGGTTTCCGACAAATGCCGTGATGCCCTGGCAGGCGGGCAATTCCACATTGCGGTAGTCCTGCACCAGTACCGTGGCCCGGCCAGCCCAGCCATGCACATGAAGATTGGCGCGGAGCATCAGGGCGGCAAGCGGGTCCATCTCGACGCCGACCAGCTCAGCGTGGGGAAATTTTTTACCAGCGGCGATTAAAAATCGGCCGGACCCCGCCCCGGGATCCACGATGCGTTCAGGTGTTGCCTGGGAGGACAGCCAGGACATCATCGGCGCGACAATCGGGGCGGGTGTGTAAACAGCGCCGTCCGAACGTCTTTGCAGGGCTGTCCGTATGCGGAGGAAGGCATCACCCAGCGGATCATCACCGGCCAGAATTGCCTGGCGTACCCGAGCCACCTCGTGTTGTTCAACGGATGTGTGTTGACCCGCCTTGACCAGCTTGCGTTCGGAGTCCGTCAGGCAAGCGAGATCACCAACAAGAGCGCAGCTCATGGCAATCAGCGTTGACTCAGTTTGCATGGGTGCTCCGATGCCCGTGTTGAATACTGTATATATTAACAGTTATCCCGTGGTCTGCAAGCGTTGGCGATGCCGCGCGATCTGCGCCCGCACCTGCGCCGGCGCGGTGCCGCCCAGGGTG
>CBFGNA010000515.1:0-2256 GCA_965650045.1 uncultured Polaromonas sp. | reverse complement strand
GCGCCACGGTGGTCAACATGCGCTGGGCCAAGCCGCTGGATCTGGACCTGCTGCTGCGGGTGGCCGCCAGCCATGAAGCGCTGGTGACAATAGAGGAGGGCGCTGTCATGGGCGGCGCCGGAAGCGCAGTGGCCGAGGCGCTGGCGCAGGCCGGCATCAGCAAGCCCCTGCTGCAGCTGGGCCTTCGCGACGAGTTCACCGAACATGGGGATCCGGCCAAGCTGCTGGCTCAGCAAGGGCTGGATGCGGACGGCATCGAACAGTCCGTCAGGACGCGCTTTGCGGACCTGCTGGCGGCAGCCCGGGGTGCCAAGCCGGCGCTCAAATCGGTCGGTTAACGGTTAACGGTTAACGGTGAAGCATCCGCCGTCGCACCGTCGCCCGGCGCCTTGTATGTGGGAAGCGCAGGTCCGGGGCGCACCGCCTCCCTGACGCACGGGAAAACCCGTGAGGCCGGGAGCGGCCAGGTTTTTACAATCGCGGCAGGGACGCAGTTCCGCGCCTTGCCTTGATCCCGGGCCCGCCCTGCTGGCGTTTCCGTTTCGGAGTCCTCCATGAATCGTCGCGCCCTCATCCGACATGCCGGCATTTCCGGTGTGCTTGCGGCCGGCATTGCGCCTGCCGTGCATGCACAGGCGACGGTTCGCTGGCGCCTGGCATCGAGTTTTCCGCAGTCGCTGGACACCATTTATGGGGCGGCCGAAAGTTTTGCCCAGCATGTGAGGACGGTGTCCGGCGGGAAGTTCGAGATCTCGGTCCATGCCGCCGGCGAGTTGATGCCAGCCTTTGATGTGGTGGACAACGTCCGCAAGGGCGCGATAGAGGCCGCCCACACGGCGCCGTATTACTTCACGGACAAGGACGAAACTTTTGCCATCGGCGGCGCGATTCCGTTTGGCCTGAACAGCCGGCAGATGAGCGCCTGGACCTTCGAGGGCAACGGCCTGAAGCTGATGCGCGAGTTTTACGCGGGTTACAACATCATCAATTTTGCCTGCGGCAACACCGGTGCGCAGATGGGGGGCTGGTTTCGCAAGGAGATCCGCTCCCTGGCGGACATGAAGGGACTGAAATTCCGGGTCGGCGGTTTTGCCGGTAAGGTGGTCGAGCGCCTGGGTGCCCGGCCGCAGAACCTGCCGGGCGGCGACATCTATCAGGCGCTGGAGCAACGCAGCATCGATGCGGCGGAATGGATAGGACCGTACGATGACCAGAAGCTGGGCTTCAACAAGGTCGCGCCCAACTACTACTACCCCGGCTGGTGGGAAGGCGGTCTGCAGCTCGACCTCTACATCAACCAGAGGGCTTATGAGGCGCTGAGCAGCGTTAACAAAGGGGTGGTGAAAATCGCCAGTGCGGCGGCGCATGTGGAAATGCAGGCCAAATACGACGCGAGAAACCCGGGCGCGCTGAAGCAGCTGGTGGCGGCGGGCGCCCGCTTGCGGCCCTTTCCGGCGGACGTGATGAACGCAGCCTTCAAGGAAGCCATGCAGCTCTATGGCGAACTGTCGGCGAGCAACGAAAACTGGCGCAAGGTTTATGCCGATTACGCGCGGTTTCGCGGCGACCAGAATCTCTGGTTTCGCTTCACGGAGTCCACCTTCGACCGCTTCATGCAAAGCCAGAAGCTTTGACAGGGCCCGGGCTGACAACAGCCTGACTGCCAAGTCGGCGCGCGACTTTGCGCAGGGAAAACCCGCCCTTGGGCCTTCGGACGCCAGTTTTACAATCAAAAAACGACTTGGAAAAGTTGGTAGCCCGGCCATAAGCCGTGTTTTTTTTAATGCACCTGGAGTGAAATTCATGGATCGTCGTTCCCTTATCAAAAATGCCGGCATTGCCGGTGTGCTGGCTGCCGGTATTGCTCCGGCTGTCCATGCCCAGGCCGCAGTCCGCTGGCGTCTGGCTTCCAGCTTCCCCAAGTCCCTGGACACGATTTACGGCGGCGCCGAAGTGTTCGCCAACGCTGTCAAGGCCATGTCCGGTGGCAAGTTTGAAGTTTCTGTTCACGCCGGTGGCGAACTCATGCCTGCTTTCGGCGTGGTGGACGGCGTGCAGAACGGCACCGTCGAAATGGCACACACCGTGCCTTACTACTTCTACGGCAAGAACCCTGCGTTCGCGCTGGGCTCGGCGATCCCCTTCGGTTTCAACGCCCGCCAGATGACCGCATGGATGATCCACGGCAACGGCCGCAAACTGATGAACGAGTTTTATGCCAACTACGGCATGGTCAGCTACGCCGGCGGCAACACC
>CBFGNA010000514.1:0-2269 GCA_965650045.1 uncultured Polaromonas sp. | reverse complement strand
CTCAAGTTTTTCCCGCACATCAAGGAAGTGGTGGCCTACGGCGACGGCCGCGAAAAGGTCTGTGTGCTGCTCAATATTGATTTCGACGCGGTAGGCAACTGGGCCGAACGCCGCAACCTGCCCTACGCCGGCTACACCGACCTGGCGCAGAAGCCGGAGGTTTATCAACTGATCAAAGAGTGTGTGGAAAAAGTCAACGCCGACCTCAGCGCCGATGCGCTGCTGGCCGGTTCGCAGATCAGCCGCTTCCTGGTGCTGCACAAGGAGCTCGACGCCGACGACGGCGAGCTGACGCGGACCAACAAGGTCAGGCGCGGCTTTATCGCCGACAAATACCAGCCGCTGGTCGATGCGCTGTACAGCGACCGCACCGAGCAGTTCATTGAGACCGTGGTCAAGTTCGAGGACGGCCGCAGCGGCAGCGTCAGTGCGACGCTGAAAATTTCCGATGCGCAGACTTTTGCACCGGTGAAGGCGGCAGCATGAACTACAAAACCTCAAACTGCGGAACCGGCCGCCGCGCCGGGCCGCCCCAAGCAAGGCCAGCCCCTTTCAACCATGACTGGGGCAGCGCACCGCCGAAGGCCCGCGTAGCGACAAGCGTGGGGGCTCGTTCATCATGAGCAAGAAGATCGGCGACGTCATCCTCGACGTCAACAACATCAGCCTGAGCTTTGGCGGCGTCAAGGCGTTGTCGGACATTTCCTTCAATGTGAAGGAGCACGAAATCCGCGCCATCATCGGCCCCAACGGCGCGGGCAAAAGCTCCATGCTTAACTGCATCAATGGTGTGTACACGCCGCAGCAGGGCTCCATCACCTTCCGTGGCCAGACCTTCAAGCACATGAACAGCCACCAGGTGGCGGTCATGGGTGTGGCGCGCACCTTCCAGAACCTGGCGCTGTTCAAAGGGATGAGTGTGCTCGACAACATCATGTCGGGCCGCAACCTCAAGATCAAAAGCAATCTGCTACTGCAGGCGCTGCGCATCGGCCCGGCACAAAGGGAAGAGTTTCAGCACCGCGAGGCCGTTGAAAAAATCATCGACTTCCTGGAAATCCAGGCTTACCGCAAGACACCGGTCGGCCAACTCCCTTACGGCCTGCAAAAACGCGTGGACCTGGGCCGCGCGCTGGCCATGGAGCCGCAGGTGCTGCTGCTCGACGAACCGATGGCCGGCATGAACGTCGAGGAAAAACAGGACATGTGCCGTTTTGTGCTCGACGTCAACGACGAGTTCGGCACCACCGTGGTCCTGATCGAACACGACATGGGCGTGGTGATGGACATCTCCGACCGCGTGGTGGTGCTCGACTACGGCAAGAAGATCGGCGACGGCACGCCCGATGAGGTCCGCAACAACCCGGACGTGATCAAGGCTTATCTCGGCACTTCGCACTGATGAAGATGAATATGAACATGCACCCCAACCCGTTCGGGCTGAGCTTGTCGAAGCCTTTCACTCAACGCAGCCCTTTTGAAGAAGCCCTTCGACAAGCTCAGGGCGAACGGAATTGCGGGTAACGAAATGGCATTCTTTTTAGAAACACTTCTTGGCGGCCTGATGGTCGGCATGTTGTATTCGCTGGTGGCGCTGGGCTTTGTGCTGATCTTCAAGGCCTCCGGTGTCTTCAATTTCGCGCAGGGCGCGATGGTGCTGTTTGCCGCGCTGGCCATGGCCCGCCTCTCCGAGTGGATTCCGCAATGGACCGGCATCGAGTCCAAGTGGCTGGGCAACGTCCTGGCCTTTGTGGCAGCCGGCGCGCTGATGTTTGCCGTGGCCTGGCTGATCGAGCGCCTGGTGTTGCGCCATCTGGTCAACCAGGAAGCCGCCACCCTGCTGATGGCCACCCTGGGCATTGCCTACTTCCTCGACGGGCTGGGCCAGACCCTGTTCGGCAGCAACGTCTACAACCTCGACATCGGCATGCCCAAGGACCCGATCTTTGTGTTCGATTCAGTGTTCCCCGGCGGCCTGCTGATCAACAAGGAAGACCTGATCGCTGCGGCCATTGCCACCGGGCTGGTGGCCCTGCTGAGCCTGTTCTTCCAGAAGACCGCCACCGGGCGCGCGCTGCGCGCCGTAGCGGACGATCATCAGGCGGCGCAATCCATTGGCATTCCGCTCAACCGCATCTGGGTCACTGTCTGGTGCGTGGCCGGCGTGGTCGCGCTGGTGGCCGGCATGATCTGGGGCAGCAAACTGGGCGTGCAGTTCTCTTTGACCACGCTGGCGCTGCGCGCCTTGCCGGTGGTGATCCTGGGCGGC
>CBFGNA010000513.1:0-2271 GCA_965650045.1 uncultured Polaromonas sp. | reverse complement strand
CGGCACAACGCCAGGCGGCCGACAACCTCAGCACCGAACTGCTCGCCGGGCCGCTCGGCATGGATGAGGCGGTGCAGCTGGCCCTGGCCAACAGCCCCGCGGTGCAAGGACTGCTGGCCCAAAGCTGGGCCGAGATGGCGCAAGCCGACCAGAACGGCCGCATGCGCAATCCGCTGTTTACCTTTGAGCGAAGCACCTTCGGCAGCGAAGTCGAGATCGGCCGCCTGCTGTCCTTTGGTTTGCTGGACCTGTTGACCCTGCCACGGCGCCAGGCGATTTCCCGCGGGCAAATCGGGCAGGCCAGAGTGCAGCTCAGTGCCAGTGTGGTCGAACAAGTGACACAAGTGCGCCAGGCCTGGGTGCGCGCGGTGGCCGCAAAGCAGTCGCTGGCTTACGCCGGGCAGGTCAACCGCAGCGCACAAGCCAGCGCCGAGCTGGCCCGGCGCATGCAGCAGGTCGGCAACTTCAACAAGCTGCAGCGCGCGCGCCAGCAGGTGTTTTACGCCGATGCCACGGCGCAACTGGCGGCGAGCGAGCATGCGGCCACTGCGGCGCGTGAGGAACTGACACGACTGCTGGGCCTGAGCGATGCGCAAGCGGCCGCGCTGAAGCTGCCGGAGCGCCTGCCCGACCTGCCCAAAGCCCCGCGCGATGCCGACCGGCTCAGCGGGCAGGCCGCCGAACAGCGCCTGGATGTGCAACTGGCTCGCCACCAACTGGATGTGGCGGGCCAGTCCCAGGGCCTGAACCTGTTGACCAGCCTGGTCGATGTGGAGCTGGGTGTTCGGCGCGATACCGTGTTTGACAACGCAGCAGGCTCCAGCACGCCACGCAAAGGTTATGAGCTGGACATACGGCTGCCGGTTTTCGACTGGGGCAACGCCAGGCGCGATGCCATGAATGCGCAATCGCTGGCGGCGGCCCGCCGCTATGAGGCCACGGTGCGCGGCGCGTCGTCCCAGTTGCGTGAAAGTTACTCGGCCTACCGAACCGCCTACGCGCTGGCGCTGCACTACCGCGACGAGATCGTGCCGCTGCGCAAGGCCATGGCCGAAGAAAACGTGCTGCGCTACAACGGCATGTTGATTGGCGTGTTCGAGTTGCTGGCCGACAACCGTGACCAGATCGCCAGTGTGATGGCTGCCATCAACGCCTACCAGCAGTTCTGGCTGGCCGACGCCGCCCTGAGCGCCTCCCTGATGGGCAAACCCACCGCCACATCGATGGCCGGCCCGGCAGCCAGCAGCGGCAGTGCGGCCAGCCACTGAAACCCCACTCCTTTTCAAAAGATTCCCATGAATAACCGAAGATCGTTTTTGACCGGCGCCGGGGCGCTGACCACCGCCGTCGCGGCAGCGGCCGTGAGCCGCGTGGCCATGGCGGCCCTGCCCGAGCCGGTGCTGCAAACCACGCCCGAAACCATGGCGCCGCTGGTGCCCACCACCGGGCGGCCCTATAACCCGGTGGTCACGCTCAACGGCTGGACCCTGCCCTGGCGCATGAACCAGGGGGTCAAGGAATTCCACCTGGTGGCCGAGCCTGTGGTGCGCGAGATGTCGCCCGGCTTCAAGGCGCACCTGTGGGGCTACAACGGCCAGTCGCCGGGGCCCACCATCGAGGTGGTCGAGGGCGACCGCGTGCGCATTTTTGTCACCAACAAGCTGCCGGAGCACACCAGCGTGCACTGGCACGGCCAGCGCCTGCCCAACGGCATGGACGGCGTGACTGGCCTGACCCAGCCGGCCATCCCCGTCGGCAAGACCTTTGTGTATGAATTCGTCGCGCGGCGCCCCGGCACCTTCATGTACCACCCGCACGCCGACGAGATGACGCAGATGGCCATGGGCATGATGGGTTTCTGGATCACGCATCCCAAAGCCAAGCACCCGCTGATTGACGAGGTGGACCGCGACTTCGTGTTTTTGCTCAACGCCTACGACATCGACCCCGGCGCCTACACACCCAAGATCATGACCATGCTCGACTTCAACTTGTGGAGCTGGAACAGCCGCGTGTTCCCCGGCATCGACCCGCTGGTGGTGCGCAAGAACGACAAAGTGCGCATCCGCTTCGGCAACCTGACCATGACCAATCACCCGATACACCTGCACGGCCATGAATTTTTTGTGACAGGCACCGACGGCGGCCCCACACCCCGGTCGGCCCGCTGGCCCGAGGTGACCACCGACGTCGCCGTGGGGCAGATGCGCCAGATCGACTTCGTGGCCAATGAGGAAGGCGACTGGGCTTTCCATTGCCACAAAAGCCACC
>CBFGNA010000512.1:0-2271 GCA_965650045.1 uncultured Polaromonas sp. | reverse complement strand
ACAAGCGCGACTTCGAGCGCGCCAGACCAGACGCCCGCCGTCCAGCTCGACCTTGTAGGCACCGCGTGCCATCGCAGGCTCCATCAATGCAATGGTCTCGTTGGCGAGCTTGGCGCTGCGGATGGCCAGCGCGACCTCGGTGTTCTGCAACTGCGAACGCAGGTCCAGGTTCATCGAGCCGATCACCAGCAGTTGCCGGTCCCGCACCACGATCTTGGAATGCAGGCTGGCGCGCGAACCACCGGCCGAGCCGGAGCTGCCGGTGGAGCCGAAGCTGGACAGGGACCCCTCCTGCTCGGCGCGCATTTCGTAGAGCTCGATGCCCAGGCCCAGCAGTGCCTTGCGATAGCGGGCATAACCCACGTGGGCGGCGGGCGCGTCGTTGGAGGCCAGCGAGTTGGTCAGCACCCGGATGCGCACGCCTTTTTGCCGGATGGCGGCGAACTGCGCCATCATGCGCGGGCCGGGCACGAAGTAGGGCGAGACGATCAGCAGGTCGCTGCCTGCCTGCGACATCAGTTGCAGCAAGCCATCGACCGTGGTGTCCTGCGCCTGCTGCACGTCGTCGGCATCCGCGGCAATTTTCGAAGGCTTGTCCACCAGCAGCACCGACGGCGCCCAGGTCCAGTCCAGCAGGGCCAGGTTGGTGCTGTCCGGCAGCGGTTCGATCACGCTGACCGTGCCATCGGGGGCCGTGGTGGTCCGCACGCCGGGCGCCACCGGTGCTGGCGGCGCCTGCGCGGGCGCCGTGCTGGCGGTGCCGGCGCCGGCCGCAGCCACTGCCGCTTCCGGTGTGCCTGCGGCTGCGGATTTGGCGGCCGGCGGCGGTTTGCTTTTTTCGATTTCTTCTTCGGTCAGCAGCGACTGCACCGGGTAGGCGAGGGGGTTGTTCCAGTACTGGTCGAAGCTGTGCGACAGCTCGCGCGCGATGCGGCCGGCCGCCAGCACGTCGGCATCGATGAAGTTGGTGCCCTGGCCCTGGCCGAAATAGGTTTCACCGAGATTGCGGCCACCGGTGATGGCCACGGCGTTGTCGGCCACCAGCATCTTGTTGTGCATGCGCCGCTGGATGCTGTCCACGTCCTTCAGGGACCCCAGAATCCGGAAAAACAGGGAGCGCCGGTTGCCCGGCAGCGGGTTGAACAAACGCACCTCGACACCGGGCTCAAACGCAATCTTCAGCACCTGGGCGTTTTTCCCGGTGGTGTTGAAGTCATCGACCAGGATGCGGATGCGCACACCGCGTGCGGCGGCAGCGCGCAGGGCATCAAACATCCGGTCCGTGGTTTCGTCCGAATGGATCGCGTAGTACTGGATGTCCAGCGTTTTTTGGGCCGCGTTGATGAGCGCCATGCGGCTGGTGAAGGCCAGTTCGGCGCTGCTGACCAGCGCAAAACCTGAATCGTTGCGGGTGCCGGCCTTGGCAGCGCGCTGCTGCACCGCGTGGCCGATCCGGGTCGCTTCGGGATGGGCCAGCGCCGTGGAGACCGGCCGGTCCACCTCGCTGGGCAGGGAGGCGCAGCCCGTCAGCCAGAGCGCCAGCATCCCCAGCGCCAGCCAGCGCCCTGGAGCCCAGCAAGACGTGGTGGCCGGGTTGGTCCTGAAGGCGGAAGGCGAGGCAGCGAGGTTCATGGGGGGCTTTGGAGTGGCAGCCCACTTTAGCGTAAGCAGCTGTTTCAGCCGCCGCCGTCCGGCCCGACGCCCGCCCAAGATCTTGTAGGCGCCTGCCTCGACCGGGGGCCTCCTCGGGCTCAGGCCGACAGGGTCTCCCAGCGCTGCAGGGCGTCCATCAACTCTTCCTCGATCTTGCTGTTCCTGGCGTTGAGTTCGGCGGCGCGCTTGGGGTTGCTGGCGTAGAGCGAGCCGTCGAAGAGCTCCTGCGTGATGGCTTTTTGCTGCGACTCCAGCTGCTGGATCAGCGCCGGCAGACCGTCGAGTTCACGCTGCTCCTTGTAGCTCAGCTTCTTTTTTGATAGCTGCTCGCGCCCGTCCTTATTGGGCTGGGGCGTGTTTTTGCTTGAAGTTTTGGCGGCGGCGGGGCTGGGCGCGGTTTTGCCACCGGCCAGTTGTGCCGCCCGTTTGGACTGCGTCAGCCAGTCCGTCACGCCGCCTTCGTATTCGCGCCAGAAGCCCGGGTTCTCGGGTGTGCCTTCGTAGGCGATGGTGCTGGTGACCACGTTGTCGAGGAAACGCCGGTCGTGGCTGACCAGGAATACCGTGCCTTCGTAGTTCTGCAGCAGGTCTTCCAGCAGTTCCAGTGTGTCGATGTCC
>CBFGNA010000511.1:0-2271 GCA_965650045.1 uncultured Polaromonas sp. | reverse complement strand
CTGCCGGCGCGCAGCAAGATGAGCGAGCCGCACTTCACGATGTTCTGGTCGCAGGACATTTCGCGCACCACCGCCACGGATGCAGACGGCCGCGACACCGACATCGCGGTGATTGCGGGCAAGCTGTCCGGCGGCGGAGCGCCGCTGTCGCCCCCGCCCGACTCCTGGGCCGCGCAGGCGGAGGCCGACGTGGCGATCTGGACGATACGCATGGCGCCCGGTGCGCGCTGGACCTTGCCTGCCGCTGCGGGCGCGGGCACGCGCCGCAATCTCTACTTCTTCAAGGGCAGTTCGGTGCGTATCGGCGGCCGGGACATCACCGGTCCATCGGCCATCGAACTGCACGCCGGCACGCCGGTGGAACTGGTCAATGACGAGGTGGAGGCGGAGTTTTTGCTGCTGCAGGGCAAACCCATCGCCGAGCCGGTGGCGCAATACGGCCCTTTTGTGATGAACACGCAGGCCGAGATTGCGCAGACCATGGCCGAGTACCGGCGCACGCAGTTTGGCGGCTGGTCCTTCGACAGCGACACCCCGGTGCACGGCCGCGACCCGGCGCGTTTTGCGGTGCATCCGGGCGGGCGCGAGGAGCGGCCGGAGCCGGCGCCAGTGAACCCCGGCCGCTGAGGCCGGCGGCTTCACGCCGGCAGCCTCGGGCGCAGCGCCGGGCGCAGCAGCGATACTGTCGCCATGACGGAAAAACTGCTCTATTTGCTGCAGCGGCTGCTGCGCAAGACCTGGGTGCGCTGTGTGCTGTTTTCGCTGGTCGGCGTGCTGGCCGTGGCGATGTCGATGGTGCTGGGCCCATCGATTCCCGAAGACGTGGCGGACCGGCTGGGTTCGGATGCGATTGGCAGCATCCTCAACATCATTGCCACCAGCATGCTGACGGTGACGATTTTTTCGGCCAGCACCATGGTGTCTTCCTTTACGGCGGTGGCCAGCAGTGCCACGCCCCGCGCGTCGCAACTGCTGATCGAAGACACCACCATCCAGAACACCCTGGCCACCTTCATCGGTGCCTTTCTTTACAGCGTGATCGCGCTGATCGGGCTGAACGCCCAGATTTACGGCGGCGGCGGCAGGCTGGTGCTGTTCGGCTTCACCATTGCCATCCTGCTGGTGGTGGTGGTCGTCCTGCTCCGGTGGATTGACTACCTCTCGGTCCTCGGCCGGATGGGCGAGACCCTGTTGCGGGTTGAAAAAGCCACCACCCGTGCCATGGACCAGCGCCTGGCCCGGCCCTGCCTGGGCGGCAAGCCGCTGCGGCGCGGGAGCCAGGGCCGCTACACCGTGCGCGCATCGGAAACCGGCTTTGTGCAGCACGTGTCCATGGACATTCTTCAGAAACTTGCCGAAGAGGGCGACGACGCCCTGCAGGTCCACGTGTTGCCCGGCGCCTTCGTGGAGCCGTCCGTGGTGATTGTCAGCAGTGACCAGCCTGTGGATGAAGCCCGGTGCCGGGCGCTGCGCAATGCGGTGCTGATCGGCCCTTCGCGAACCTTTGACTACGACCCACGTTTCGGGCTGGTGGTGCTCGGCGAGATTGCCACGCGCGCCCTGTCGCCCGGTATCAACGATCCCGGCACTGCGCTTGATGTGATGGCCACGGCCGTGCGGACGCTGGTGCACTGGGTGCATCACCTGCACGCCGATGCCGGGACGGCCGAGCTTTTGTTTGACCGGGTGAGCGCACCGCCCATGGATGAAGCCGGCATGCTCGACGATGTGTTCGTTCCGCTGGCGCGCTACGGCGCCAGCGCTGCCGAAGTAGGCCTGGCGCTGCAGCGCTCGCTCGCGTCCGTCAGCCGGCTGGGCCACCCCGCGTTTGAACAAACCACGGCACAGCTGTCGCGCTACGCGATTGAGCGCGCCGTCCACGCCGGCCTGTTCGAGGCCGACGTGCAGCGCCTGCGCGATGCGGCACTGGAAAGACAGCCGGCCGCGGCGGCCTGAAGGTCTTGCCGGGCGCAGCCTGCCCGGCACAGCGTGGGCAAGTAAACTGGGTTTTGCCCGAGTGGACAGGCACGGAGGAAGGACGGCCCGGCGCGCCGGAATCCATGAATTCAAAAAACTCACGCGAGGTGCTTATGGCGGTTGGCTGGCTCACGGTATTGCAGATGGTCCCCTGGTCAGACGTGATCAAGAACGCGCCCAAGGTCGCCGACGGTGCCAAAAAGCTCTGGCACGCCGTGGGCAAGAAACCGCTGCCGGCAAGCCCTGAAGACACCGGCGCCGCCGTGCAGCTGTCACCCGAAGGCCAGGCCATCG
>CBFGNA010000510.1:0-2272 GCA_965650045.1 uncultured Polaromonas sp. | reverse complement strand
CCCGGGCTCCGGCTCGGGCCGGATCCGCCCGCACAGCATTGTGGGCACGGTGCCGCCACAGCACATGTTCGGCTTTGAATCAACGGTGCTGATGGCCCTTCAAAGCGCTTCGGCCATCCACGCCGGCCAGCCGTTTTATCCCGCCGATATCGTCAGCGCCCTCCAGTCCGTGCCGCGCCCCCGCGTGCTGGTCAGCACACCGGTGCATTTGCGGGTGCTGCTTTCCTCCAGCGTCGAGCTGCCCGCCCTGGACCTCGTCGTGTCGGCCACCGCACCGATGGCACCGGCGCTGGCCCGAAGCTGCGAAACAGGTTTTGCTGCGCCGCTGTTCGAAATCTACGGTTCCACCGAAACCGGGCAGATCGCGTCGCGCCGCAGTGCGCAGACCGACCAGTGGGTGCTGTTCCCGCTGGTGACGCTGACGCCGCACGACCAGCGCATGTGGGCCAGCGGCGGTCACGTCGAGCAGGTCGTTGCCATGAACGACGTGCTGGAACCCATCGACAACCACCGCTTTTTCCTGCACGGCCGATTGAGTGACCTCATCAACATCGCCGGCAAGCGCAGCTCGCTGGGTTACCTCAATCACCAGCTTCTGAGCATTGATGGCGTGCGGGACGGCGCTTTTTTCATGCCCGATGATGACGAGGCAGAAGCCGTGGTGCGCCTGATGGCTTTCGCCGTCGCGCCCGGCATGAGCGCAGCTGATCTGCAGGCCGCGCTGAAAAAACGCATTGACACCACGTTTCTGCCGCGTCCGCTGGTGCTTCTCGATGCGCTGCCGCGCAACGGCACCGGCAAGCTCCCCCGGGAGGCCTTGCAGGCCCTGGCACAGGACCACCTCGCCTCTTTTCGCCAGAAAGGCGGACAGCATGCAGGGTGAAACCAGCCTCACCTTTCCGGCCAGCCACCCGGCGTTTGCGGGCCACTTCCCTGGCCGGCCCATCGTGCCGGGCGTGCTGCTGCTGGATGCTGCCATCCATGCGGTGCTGCAGGCCCAGCCGGCAGGCAGCAATGAGCGCGGCACCCGCACCTGCCAGGTCAATACGGCCAAGTTCCTCAGCCCGGTGTTGCCGGGGGAAGTGCTGAGCTTGTCGTGGAGCGACACGCAGCAGGGTCAGGTCCGGTTTGCCATCGCCGGTTCCGGTCGCCAGGTGGCGACCGGCGTGCTCGGCATGAGCAGCGCGGCATGAACGAAGACAAGCCTGAAAAAGCCGGCTGGCAAGAGCGGCCGGAGCGCAGCAACATGCTGATGCTGCGGGTGATGACCTGGATATCCCTGCGGCTGGGCCGCCGTGCCGGCCGGCTGGTGCTGTATGGCATTGCAGCCTATTTTGTGCTGGCCAATGCGCTTGCGCGGCGGGCATCGCGCGACTACCTGCGCCGGTCCCTGGGCGTCCAGCAGGTCGGCTGGCGCCACATCTTCCGCCATTTTTTGAGTTTTGCCTCCTGCGTGCATGACCGGGTGTACCTGATCAATGACCGCTTCGCTCTGTTTGACATCCGCATTCACAACGAGCACCTGATTTCCGAGCTGACCGCCGACCAAAAAGGCGTCTTCCTGATGGGCGCACACGTCGGCAGCTTCGAGGTCTTGCGGGCCATCGGGCGGCGGCGGCCCGGCTTGCGGGTAGCCATGGTGATGTTTGAGGAAAACGCCCGCAAGATCAACGCAGCCCTGAGCGCGATCAACCCGGCGGCGCAGCAGGACATCGTGGCGCTGGGCCATGCCGATTCCATGATCCGGGTGCATGAGCTGATCGAAGGGGGCAGCGTGGTGGGCATGCTGGCCGACCGCCGACTGAACCAGGACAGCACCCGGCCCGTGCCGTTTCTCGGTGAAGTCACGGAATTCCCGGTGGGGCCGTTTCGCATGGCAGCCATTCTGCGGCGGCCCGTCTTGTTCATGGTTGGGCTTTACGGGGGCGCCAACCGCTACGATATTCACTTTGAAACGCTTGCCGATTTCTCCCGCATCCCGGCAGGCGGCCGTGAAGCTGCGGTCCAAGCGGCGATGGCGCGCTACGCCGAGTTGCTGGGCACGTATTGCCGTGCAGCCCCCTACAACTGGTTCAATTTTTTCGACTTCTGGCCGCCTGCACTAGCCGCAACCGCAGCCGTGCCCTCATCCACCCCGCTCTCCGCGTCCAGGGCCCACCCGGTATCTCCCCATGAACCTCCCCATGAATGCCCCCCCCCGCGCCAGCTCCCGCTCCCGCATCTGCCCGTGCGCGACTGCGACCCGTGCTTCGGGCACCAGCGCGCGCACGTT
>CBFGNA010000509.1:0-2277 GCA_965650045.1 uncultured Polaromonas sp. | reverse complement strand
TCGCCGAACTTGTCGTGCAGGTCGGGCGTGTCCGACGGCGAGAACAGCGTCCAGCTGCCCTTTTCCATCACGCGGCGCATGAACAGGTCGGGGATCCAGTTGGCGGTGTTCATGTCGTGCGTGCGGCGCCGGTCGTCGCCGGTGTTCTTGCGCAGTTCCAGGAACTCCTCGATGTCCAGGTGCCAGGTTTCCAGGTAGGCGCAGACCGCGCCCTTGCGCTTGCCGCCCTGGTTGACCGCCACGGCGGTGTCGTTGACGACCTTCAGGAAGGGAACGACGCCTTGCGACTCGCCGTTGGTGCCCTTGATGTGGGCGCCCAGTGCGCGTACCGGGGTCCAGTCGTTGCCCAGGCCACCGGCGAACTTCGACAGCAGCGCGTTTTCCTTGATGGCATCGTAAATGCCGCCCAGGTCGTCGGCCACCGTGGTCAGGTAGCAGGACGACAGTTGTGAGCGCAGCGTGCCGGCATTGAACAGCGTTGGCGTGCTCGACATGAAGTCGAAGGAAGACATGATTTCGTAGAACTCGATGGCGCGGGCTTCGCGGTCGATTTCGTCAAGTGACAGGCCCATGGCCACGCGCATGAAGAAGGCCTGCGGCAATTCAATGCGCTGCTTGCGCACGTGCAGGAAATAGCGGTCGAACAGGGTCTGCAGGCCGAGGTAGTCGAATTTCAGGTCACGCTCGGGCTTGAGTGCCGCGCCCAGGCGCTCCAGGTCAAACTGTTGCAGCCTTTCATCGAGCAGCTCGTTCTGGATGCCTTTGGCGATGAATTGCGGAAAGTACTCGGCATAACGCGTGCCCATGTCTTCCTGGGTGACTTCCTCGCCCAGCACTTCGCGGCGGATGGTGTGCAGCAGCAGGCGGGCCGTAGCGTAGGTGTAGTCAGGGTCTTTTTCGATCAGCGTACGGGCTGCCAGGATGGAGGCCTTGTAGACCTCATCGATGGGCACGCCGTCGTACAGGTTGCGCATGGTTTCGGACACGATGGGATCAGGCTTGATCTCGGCGCCCAGGCCGGCGCAGGACGCTTCAATCAGGGCTTGCAGCCTGCCAACATCCAGGGTGACTTTCCTGCCGCCGTCAAGCACATGCAGTTGCGGCGCTTGGGAAACGGGGGCCTGCGGCTGGCGTGCGCGCTCCTGCGTGCGTTTTTCGCGGTACAGCACATAAGCGCGGGCGATCTCGTGGTGGCCGCCGCGCATCAGGCCGAGTTCGACCTGATCCTGCACGTCTTCTATATGAAAAGTGCCACCGCCCGGGCGCGAACGCATCAGGGCACGCATCACGGCCTGGGTCAGTCCGTCCACGGTCTCACGCACACTGGCAGAGGCTGCGCCCTGGGTGCCATGCACCGCGAGGAAAGCTTTCATCATCGCTACGGCGATCTTGTTCGGTTCAAACGGAACCACGGCGCCGTTGCGGCGGATGATCTGGTAATGGGTCAGGGGGTTGGGCTGCACGCCGGGGTTGCCGGAGGGGGCGGGCACGGGCATGGTGGCAGCGACAGGGCTTGCATGTTGGGTGGTTTGCATGGTTCCTCGTTGTGTCTTGTTGTTGGGAGAGCTTGGCGGATTCAGGGCAAAAAGGGCAGAAGGCTGACGGTTGCCTGTGGCGGACGCGTTGGGCTGCTGCTCCTTGAGTTGCGTGCCCTGAGGTGTCAAATTGAATGTAGGGCTTACACACTATACCTAGTGTCTGGCTTGATTTCAAGCACTACGGGTAGTGTATGGCCGTCTTTTGGCGGCGTTACTTTATGTAGCGTTTTCCGGCCGTGAAAAATGCACATTTCTGGTCAGGTGCGAACGTCTTCCGTGCGGTCGGCCAAGAAGCGCATGGCGGCAGGCCCATGCGCTTGCAAGCCGCAACAGCATTGGCTTCGCACCGTGCCTGCCAAAGACAGTGCGTTCACGAAGCCTTGTCTCGGCGAGTTGTTGTGCACCCGCTTGGGGTGTTTTTGGGGAGACGCCTTTTCAGGGGCGTTCGGGAAAACACTTAGCCGGCAGGCCAAGCGCAGCCTGCAACTGCGGCCAGTCAAAACCGGCGCCGGGGTCCTTCTTGCGTCCACCGGCGACATGTTCGTGTCCGGCCAGATGCTGTATCGGGTAGCGCTGAATCAGCGTGGCGCACAGGCTGGAAAGCGTTTCGTACTGGGCAACTTCAAACTGACCACCTTCCAGGCCTTCAAGCTCGATGCCCACAGAGTCGTCGTTGCAATTGCCGCGTCCGCGGTAGGCCGATTGTCCGGCGTGCCAGGCGCGCTGGTCGCAGCTGACG
>CBFGNA010000508.1:0-2281 GCA_965650045.1 uncultured Polaromonas sp. | reverse complement strand
CGGGGGGCTTGGCGCCGAGATCGGTCGCGCGCTCACCCACCCGCTGCCGCTCAAAGCGCGGCGGAAGCGCCGGCGGGGGCGGAAGATATCCGCGCGCGTGGTTGAGCGCCCGCCGTTCAGCCGATTTCGCCATCCAGAGCGCGATTTCCTTGATCTGCTGGTACTCCAGCAGACGGCGCACCAGTTCGGCGCGAGGATCTTCCCAGCTGTCGTCGGCGGCGTGCCTGGGCAGGAGCAGCTGTGCCTTGAGCCGCACCAGCCGGCTGGCCATGTCAAGATAATCGGCGGCCTGATTCAGCCCGAGGTCGTGAATGACCGCGAGAAACTGGTCCGCGATCCGCGCAATCGGAATGTCGGCAATCTCGATCTGCTCTTCACGCAGCAGATGCAACAGCAGGTCCAGCGGGCCGGAGAACTGCTCCAGCTCCACGACGAAAGCGTTGCCCTCGGCGGTGAAGAAATGCGGCGGGGACACGGACACAGGACTCGTCATCCGAAGATCTGCAGTCCGGTCCCAAGCTGGTAAGGTGCCATCAGTCCGAACAGAAAACGGAGGCTCACGAAGGCCGGCGTGAGGAGAATATTGGTCACGCCCGGCAGAAAGAGCAGGATGACCAGCAAGGGCAGGAACCCGAAACGATGCAGGCTCCGGTACCGGGCACCGAGACCCGGCGGCAGCAGATGGACCGAGCCGAACAGGACGATGGTGGAGTCCGCGTCCCTCACCACCCACACCGGCGGCTGGGCGGCGGCGGGGAAAGCAGCAATGTGCAGGCCGCTTTCCCGCCGGAAAAACTCGCCCTGCTGTGCCACGGTCTGAGCCTGGACGGCGAGCCGCTGCGGCCGGCGCGCGTCGAGTGGCAAAACCCGGAGCAGCTGCGGTTTGTGCTGAAGGAAGGCAAAAAGCGCCAGATCCGCCGCATGTGCGAGCAGGTCGGCCTGTTTGTGACCGGGCTCAAGCGGGTGCGCATCGGCGGTGTCAACCTCGGCCACCTGCCGGTCGGCCAGTGGCGCTACCTGGCGCCGCATGAGCGGTTTTAGCTGTCGCCCCCAAGCGTGACCCAAATGCTATTGAATGTATAGCTGGTTACCCTTGCTGCCAAAGGGCTGGAGGCCGATTTGATTCACAATCCCAAGCGCACCCGGCAAAAACGGCAGCCAGAGCCACAATCGCCTATGCCCACCGCTCGACCTCCGTCAGCCCCGCGCAGCTTGCCCCGGACGCGTTTGAAGCTGCCCGGCTGGCTGCACCTGTCGGACATCCAGGGGCTGGCACGACTTGCCACGCAGGGCACGCTGGGTATCACCGACATCGCCGAAAAAGTCCACGGCAATGTGTACAAGGCGGTGGCCGCGCCGTTTGGCGCGGCCGGGCGGAAGTTCGTGGACCGCGAGGCGGGCGCTTCCGGCATCCGGAAAAGCGGCATCACCGGCCTGGTTTACGGGGGCATCCGCGGCGTGACGCGGATGGCGGGTGGCGCGGCAGAAGCCGTGTTGTCCCGCACCGCGCCGCGCATGGCGGCCAAACCCTCGTCGCCGCAGCGGGAAGCCATGCTGGCCGTCCTGAACGGTGTTCTGGGCGATCAGTTGCAGGACAGCGCCAACCCGCTGGCCATCACCATGAGCCTGCGGCACGACGGGCTGACCCTGCCACTGGAGGCCGCGGCGCTGGCAGCGCGCCTGCCGCAGGCTACCGGGAAAATCCTGGTGCTGGTGCACGGCCTGTGCACGAACGACCTGCAGTGGCGCGCCACGGTCGGCCAGCCCGATCTGGGGGAGCAACTGGCGCAGGCGCTGGGCTACACCCCGGTTTACCTGAACTACAACACCGGCCTGCACACCTCGGTCAACGGCGGGCAACTGGCCAGCTTGCTGGAGCAATTGCTGCAGGCCTGGCCGCAGCCGGTGGAAGAACTCAGCCTGCTGACCCACAGCATGGGCGGACTGGTGGCCCGCGCCGCCTGTCAAAGTGCATCGTCAGGCGGCCTGCACTGGCCGCGCAAGCTGAAAAACCTGGTGTTTCTGGGCACGCCGCACCACGGCGCGCCGCTGGAAAAACTCGGCAACTGGGTCGACACCGCGCTGGCCGGCAACCCGGTGACACGGCCGTTTGCCGTGATTGGCCAGATCCGCAGCGCCGGCATCACCGATCTGCGCTACGGCCACGTGTTGCCCGGCGACTGGCAGGACGCGGACCGGTTTGCTGCCGGTCCGGACGGGCGGCAACCCCTTGCGCTGCCGGACGGCGTCGATTGTTTCGCCGTCGCTGCTGCGCTGGGTG
>CBFGNA010000507.1:0-2281 GCA_965650045.1 uncultured Polaromonas sp. | reverse complement strand
AGGCATGTTGTAGTGCAGCATGAAACGGTCTTCGTAGTCGCCGCTCAGTGCGTCGATGCGCTGCGCATCGCGCTCGGTGCCCAGCGTGGTCACGACCAGTGCCTGGGTTTCGCCGCGGGTGAACAGCGCCGAACCGTGGGTGCGCGGCAGCACGCTGTTGCGGATTTCAATGGCGCGCACGGTGCGGGTGTCGCGGCCGTCGATGCGTGGCTCGCCGGCGAGGATCTGGCTGCGCACGATTTTGGCTTCGATGTCGAACAGCATGCCTTCAACAGCCACGCTGTCAAACGCCGTGCCGTCGGCCTTTAGGGCGGCCATGACCTCGGAGGTCACAACACGGCAAGCCTGGGTGCGGGCCTGCTTGGCGCGGATCTGGTAAGCAGCCTGCAGCTTGGCACCGGCCAGTTCGTTGACGCGGGCGATCAGTGGCTCGTCCTTGGCTGGTGCCTGCCAGGCCCAGACCGGCTTGCCGGCATCGCGCACGAGTTCGTGGATCGCATTGATCGCGATGTTGCCCTGCTCATGGCCAAACACCACGGCGCCGAGCATGATTTCTTCGGACAGTTGCTGGGCTTCCGACTCGACCATCAGCACAGCGGCTTCGGTGCCGGCCACGACCAGATCCATCTGCGAATCCTTCAGCTGGGTCTTGCCGGGGTTCAGCACGTATTCGCCATTGATGTAGGCCACACGTGCGGCACCGATGGGGCCGTTGAACGGGATACCGGAGATCGACAGTGCGGCGCTCGAAGCGATCAGCGCAGGGATGTCGCCTTCGACTTCAGGGTTCAGCGACAGCACGTGGATCACGACCTGCACTTCGTTGAAGAAGCCTTCAGGAAACAGCGGGCGGATCGGGCGGTCAATCAGGCGCGAGGTCAGCGTTTCGAACTCGCTGGGACGGCCTTCGCGCTTGAAGAAGCTGCCGGGAATGCGGCCCGCAGCATAGGTTTTTTCCAGGTAATCGACGGTCAGCGGGAAGAAATCCTGGCCGGGCTTGGCATCGGTCTTGGCCACCACGGTAGCCAGCACCACGGTGCCGTCCATGTCAACGATGACAGCGCCGCTCGACTGGCGGGCGACTTCGCCGGTCTCCATCGTGACCTTGTGCTGGCCCCACTGGAAGGACTTGGTGACTTTGTTGAAAATGCTCATGTTTTTTCTCCACTAGTTTCAGGCACTTGAGGCAGTGCAAGAGGCCCGGAGTGGCGGCTGGCCGAACACGATGCCATTCCACAAAATGCCTGCAATTTCAGGGCTTTTCTTGTGGAATGACACAGCGCGTGATCGTTTTACCTTGCTCCGAAGTAAAAAGCGCCTGAGCTAGTGAACTAACTCAGGCGCTTTGCAGTCGTCTCAGCGATTATTTGCGCAGGCCAAGCTTGGCGATCAGTGCAACGTAACGGGCCGCATCCTTGGACTTCAGGTAGTCCAGCAGCTTGCGGCGACGGCTCACCATGCGCAGCAGGCCACGGCGGCCGTGGTGATCCTTGGCATGGGTCTTGAAATGGGGCATCAGTTCATTGATGCGGCCGGTCAGCAGGCCGACCTGGACTTCTGGGCTACCGGTGTCGTTGGCAGCGCGTGCATTGGACTGAACGATCTCAGCCTTCACGGATTTTGCAATCATGAGTTTTCCTTGTGTAACTTGCGAGCGGCGCAGTGTTCCCGAAGTGGGAGTTGACCGGTACCGTCGTGTTCTGCGGCGCGTACCTCTTGAAAAGGTGCCCGCTTTTTATGCAGAGCCTTGGATTATAGCCCAGCTGGCGGCCCGGCCTGGTTCAGGGTCGCGACAGCCAGCCGCGCAGGCGCCCGACCCCCTGGCGCAGCCGCTCCAGGTCGTGGCTGGCAAAACACCAGCGCAGCCAGCCCTGCATGGCGGGCGAGCGGTCGGCACTGAAGGCGTCGCCCGGCGCCAGACCCAGGCCGGCGTCCACCACCAGCCGTTTGGCGACATCGAAGGCATCGCCCTGCCCGGCCAAGCGGAAAAAGGCATACATGCCGCCCGGCGCGGGCGACAACTCGACCCCGGGCACGGCCTGCAGCAGCGGCACCAGCGTATCGCGGCAGTTTTTCAGGTGCGCCACCACTTGGGGTGTCACCTCGTCCGTCCGCTCAAGGGCCACCACGCCGGCACGCTGGATGAAGACCGGCGCGCAGGAGGTGTTGAACTCGATCAACTTGCCCATGTGCGTGGTGAAGGCCGCTGGCAGCACCAGCCAGCCCAGCCGCCAGCCGGTCATCAAAAAACTCTTGGAAAAACTGTGGGCCACCATCAGCC
>CBFGNA010000506.1:0-2283 GCA_965650045.1 uncultured Polaromonas sp. | reverse complement strand
GATCATCCAGTTGGCCAGATCGCCCTTTTCGCTGACCTGCATGGCGCCCAGGATGCTCAGGTTGATCTTGCCGCCGCGAATCATCGCGAAGCTGTCGTGGCTGCCGAAAATCGACGAGCCCTTGATGGTGGTGACGGTTTGCTTGCCGGCATTGATCAGGTCGGCATCGACCTCGTCTTCGGTCGGGAAGGCACCAATGCCCAGCATGCCGTTTTCCGACTGCAGCCAGACTTCCTTGTCACCCGGCACAAAATTGGCCACCAGCGTCGGAATGCCGATGCCGAGGTTCACGTAAAAGCCGTCTTCGAGTTCCTGGGCGGCACGCGCCGCCATTTGGTCTTGGGTCCAAGGCATCTCAGGCCCCTTTCTTTTCGGTGAGAGTGCGTTTTTCAATGCGCTTTTCAGGATTGGCATTGAGCACGATGCGATGCACGTAGACGCCCGGAAGGTGGATGTCGTCAGGCGCCAGTTCGCCAACTTCGACGATTTTTTCCACCTCGACGATGCAGATTTTCCCGGCCATGGCGGCGGCGGGGTTGAAGTTGCGGGCCGTGAGGTTGAAACGCAGATTGCCGGACTTGTCGGCCACGGCCGCCTTGACCAGCGCAACGTCAGGCACCAGGGACCGTTCCATCACATAGGTTTCGCCGTCAAACTCGCGCAATTCCTTGCCTTCGGCCACCTGGGTGCCGACACCGGTTTTGGTGAAAAAGGCTGGAATGCCGGCGCCGCCGGCACGCAGCTTTTCCGCCAGCGTGCCCTGCGGCGTGAATTCCAGCGCGAGTTCACCGGCCAGGTACTGGCGCTCGAACTCCTTGTTCTCGCCCACATAGCTGGAAATCATTTTGCTGATCTGGCGCGTCTCCAGCAGCTTGCCCAGGCCGAAGCCGTCCACGCCAGCGTTGTTCGAGATGACGGTCAGGTCTTTGGTGCCGCTGTCACGCAAGGCCTGGATCAGCGCCTCGGGAATGCCGCACAAGCCGAAACCGCCGACGGCCATCAGCTGGCCATCCTTGACGACGCCCTTCAAGGCCTCGGCAGCGGAAGGAAAAATTTTATTCACGCCAATCTCCTGGGTAACTTCAATACACACGTCAAAAACCGTACGATACTACTTATCAGCATACGTAGTTATCCCTAAAGTTTAACCCTCACTGCCGCCTGCCGAGCCCATGGATATCGATTACCGCCTGGCATTCAACATGGCCCCGGTCGGCCTGGTGCTGTCGCGCAACCGCGGCATCGTGGACTGCAACCAGCACCTGTGCGAGATGTTCGGCGCCGCGCGTGAACAGCTGATCGGGCAGTCGTTCCAGATTCTTTATCCCAGCGCTGACGAGTACGAGCGCATCGGCGCGCGCATGCTGCCCATTCTCAATGCCAAGGGCCACTACGCCGACGACCGCATCATGAAGCGTGTGGACGGACGCCACAAAGGCGAAACTTTCTGGTGCCACGTCACGGGCCGGGCTTTGAACCGGGCCGCACCGCACGAATCAGGCATCTGGACTTTTGAAGACCTGAGCTCCCGCCGGCCGGTCAAGGCCGAGCTGACGGCACGCGAGCGTGAAGTCGCTGCGCACCTCATGGACGGCCTGACGTCCAAGGAAATCGGCCGCGCCCTCGTCATCAGCCACCGCACCGTGGAAATTTACCGGGCCCGTCTGATGCGCAAGTACAAAGCCTCAACGACGGCCGATCTGGTTCACAAACTCATGGAAGGCTGAGGGCCGGCCCGGCCAACCAGCAAGCAAGAAAGCGGCGCCAGCAAGATTTCCGGGAGCGGAACACAATCGCCTGCTCATCCAACCCTCCCGAAAGTTTTTCATGCCGCTGACCCTTTACCAGGCCTCCGTGCCAGCCTTCGAACGTGGACTCAAGATCCTGTCCACCCTGCTCGACAAGGCCAAAGCCCACGCCGACACGCAAGGCATGGACCTGTCCACGCTGGTCAACGCGCGCCTCGCGGACAACATGTACACGCTGGCCGGCCAGGTGCAAAGCGCCAGCGACGCCGCCAAGGCCGGCACCGCGCGCCTGGCACAACTGGCGCCGCCGAGTTTCCCCGACACCGAAACCACCTTTGACGAGCTGCAGGCGCGCATTGCCAAAACGCTGGACTTCGTCGCCAGCGTGAGCGAAGCGCAGATCAACGCCAGCGAAGGCCGCAGCGTCACCATGAAAGCCGGCGGCCAGGAAATGCGCTTTGCCAGCGAGCCTTACCTGCTGGGCTTTGTGCTGCCAAACTTTTACTTCCATGTCACCACGGCTTACGACATCTTG
>CBFGNA010000505.1:0-2285 GCA_965650045.1 uncultured Polaromonas sp. | reverse complement strand
GGGCGGCCAGGTTGCGGGCCGTGCCGGCAAACAGCGCCAGACCGGCGAAAGCCACCGCCCACAGGGCCATCCAGATCACCAGCATGTGCCCTTCGGCAACGCTGTCGGTCACTTCATAGGCGACAACCATGATGGAGGCCACGATGGCGGAAAGCAGCAAGGTGGCGAGACCGCGTGCGCCGGCGAAACCCTGGCGCAATTGTCCTGCGGCATGTATGGCCGACTCGACCCGGGCGGCGCCGGTGTGCTCTGAGGAGTACGAGGTGTTGACGAAGCTGGTCATGATGGTTCCCTTGATGAGTGCCACCACCGGTATTGGTTTGGGCACAGACGAATATTAGGGTTATCCCTGCTGTTACTCAACTTTATCTTTATGATTGACATCATTCATAGCAGTGATAATGAGTTCAACGACCGATAGAAAACCAGCTCCTTGATGAACCAGCCCAACTTCCGCACCCTGGACCTGAACCTGCTGCGTGTCTTTGATGAAGTGATGGCAGAGCGCAGCCTGACACGGGCTGCGCGCAACCTGTCGCTGACACAGCCGGCCGTCAGCAATGCCTTGCGGCGCCTGCGTGAAACCCTGGGCGACGAACTGGTGCAACGCAGCGGCCATGGCATGGCGCCCACGCCCCGCGCCCTGGCCATCTGGCCGGCGGTGCGCGACTCGCTGCAGCAGTTGCAGGAGTCGCTGGCCCCCAGCGCCTTTGTCCCGGCCACCGCAAATTCGACGTTTGTGGTGGCCATGGCCGACGCCACGGCCGCCGAGTTGATCCCGGGGCTGGTCGAGACGCTGGAGCTGGAAGCGCCGGGGGTGTCGGTGCGGGTGATACCGCTCACCACCCGCGACCCGCGCCGCCTGCTGGATGAGGAAAGCTGCGACCTCGCGGTGGGGTATTTCCCGTCGGTGCTGGCCGACCTGACGGCGCGCGCCCAAAGTGGCGAGCCGACGCCCTTCATGCACAAGCGCCTGTACGACGGGGAATATGTCTGTGTGATGCGCAGCGGGCATCCGCTGGCCAGTGGCCCCTTCACGCTCAACCGCTTCTGCGCGGCCCGCCACATGCTGGTGAGCTTTTCGGGCCGGCCCTACGGCTTTATTGATGAATCCCTGGCGTCGCTAGGGCGCGAGCGGCAGGTGGTGCTGACGGTCAACCAGTTCTTCACGGCCGGCCGGGTGGTCGCCAACTCGAACCTGCTGACGGTGTTGCCGCGGCATTTTGTGCGGGTCACCGGCATCGCCGACCAGCTGGTGCTGCGGCCCCTGCCTTTTGACGTCTCGCCGGTGCATGTCGATGCCGTGTGGCACCGGCGTTCCCAGCAGCGCAGCGCGCACATCTGGCTGCGGCAGGCCCTGGAAAGGGCGGCGGAGCGGGCGTTTTCGGTCTGAGCCTGGCTGACAGGCCAAATCCGGCCCCAGCCCTTGTCCAGCAAGCGTCAACAGCTATGAAATGAATAGCAGAGGCAACCAGGGGCGGGTCACGCCCTAGCGAACGACGCTCAGGTAAGCAAACGCGGCGCGGCGCAGTTCGCGGGCCTGGCGCGGGTTGCGGCCGGCACGGTCACCGGCGCGCTCCATGAGCTGGCGGGCCACGCCAGGCGCGGCGGCGGCACTGCGGCGAGCCGCCAGAAACTGGAACAAGGGAGCAAAAAGGCGGGTCATGTCGTTGTCACCCTCAGGGTGCAAAGTTGCGATGATTCAAGATTAAGGGTTTTCCCTAGGTTTGCAAGAGGGTTCGGACGGCGTTCCCATGCCCAATACGCATGGCCTGGGCCGCTCCGGACATGGACGCAGCGCCATCCCGCACAATCAGGGCGTGAATATCCAGCTTCTGTCCGACCTGCACCTCGAATCCAACCCGCATTTCACCGCCCAGCCGCATCCGGAGGCCGACTTGCTGGTGCTGGCCGGCGACATCGGCTCCTACCAGCCGGGCTCACTGCTGGCGGACAGCGATTTCGGACTGGCGCGGTTCTCGCCCTTGCCGGTGGCCCAGGGCGGCGCCGGCTGGCCCACGCCGGTGCTGTTCATCCCCGGCAACCACGAATACGACGGCCTGGATTTCGACGCCACCCACGCGCGGCTGCGCGAGAGCTGCGAGCGGTTGGGCCTGGTCTGGCTGGAGCAGCAAAGTGTGGTGATGCAGGGTGTGCGTTTTATCGGCAGCACGCTGTGGGCCGACTTCGACGCGCTCAGTGCCGATGCCGCCGCAGCGGTGGAGATCACGCTGGGTGAACAGCTCAAAGCCCGTGAAAAGGCGTTTCGTGCGGCCAACTTCTAC
>CBFGNA010000504.1:0-2291 GCA_965650045.1 uncultured Polaromonas sp. | reverse complement strand
CTGTCCAGCCGCGACAGCGAAGCCAAGCCCAGCTTGAGCGCAGCAGGGCCGAGGTCATAACGGGTGCTGCCCGGGTCCTGTGTCACCAGCTCCAGGCGCTGAAAACTCACGAGATAACGGTGGGCCTTGGCCGCGCTCATGCCCGCCGCGGCGGCGAGGTCACGCAACATCAAGGGGCCGGACGACGCCCCCAGCACCTGCAACAGGCTGAAACCCACTTCAACGGACTGGATGCCGGCGCGCTGCGCGCTCAGGCCGGGTGCCAGGGGAGCCGGGGCGGTTTTGCGCTCTGTCATGGAATTCGACTAAAATTAAAAATTACATTTAGGTAAATTGATTTCACTTATCGTAACGCCTTCAGGCCGTAATGCGAATTGGCAACCCGAATTCGCGCCCTGAATTCCGCCTATCCGATTTTTGCCACACGGCGTGCGCCAGACCCTCCCAAAGGAAACCCATGAAGCTTGCAACCTACAAAGACGGTTCCCGTGACGGCCAGTTGCTGGTCGTTTCGCGCGACCTGGCGACGGCCCATTATGCGACGGGCATCGCCGGCAAACTGCAGCAGGTGCTCGATGACTGGAACTTCCTCGCTCCCCAGTTGCAGGACCTGTATGAGACCCTGAACAACGGCAAGGCGCGCCACGCATTTCCGTTCGAGGCGGCGCGCTGCATGGCGCCGCTGCCGCGTGCCTACCAGTGGGCCGACGGCTCGGCCTACATCAACCATGTGGAGCTGGTGCGCAAGGCGCGCGAGTCCGAGGTGCCCGGCAGCTTTTACAAGGACCCGCTGATGTACCAGGGTGGCAGTGACGATTTCATCGGGCCTTGTGATGATGTGGTCTGCCCCAGCGAAGACTACGGCATCGATTTCGAAGCCGAGGTCGCCGTCATCACCGGCGACGTGCCCATGATGAGCACGCCCGAGCAGGCGCTCGAAGGCATACGCCTGGTGATGCTGGCCAACGACGTGAGCCTGCGCAATTTGATTCCTGCCGAACTGGCCAAGGGCTTCGGCTTTTTCCAGAGCAAGCCGGCGACGGCCTTCAGCCCGGTGGCGGTGACCCCCGACGAACTCGGCGACGCCTGGGCGCAGGGCCGTGTCAACCTGACCATGCAAAGCACCTGGAATGGCCGCAAGGTGGGCATGTGTGAGGCGGGGCCGGAAATGACTTTTCATTTCGGCCAGCTGATTGCGCACATCTGCAAGACGCGCAATGTGCGCGCCGGCTCCATCGTCGGTTCGGGCACGGTGAGCAACAAGGGCGTCGAGACCCAGGGCAAGACCGACTGGCCCAAGGGCTACAGCTGCATCGCTGAAAAGCGCGCCATCGAGACCATCCAGGACGGCAAGCCGTCCACCGAATTCATGAAATTCGGCGATACCATCCGCATCGAGATGAAGGGCAAGGATGGTGAACTGGTGTTTGGCGCGATTGACCAGAAGATTGTTGCCGCCGCACCACTGAAATAAGGCAGCGAGGCCCTTGCGAGGGCGGGGCCGTCACACGGGTTTGCTGCCTGGCGGTTTTTCCTCCAATAATGCGGGCGACACAGCTCACCGCGGGAGGCCTCGATGGACAAGCGCAAACAATCGCCCTGGCAGGGTCTGGCATTTCTGATGCTGGCATCGTCGCTGGCACCATCCTCGTGGGCGCAAGCCACCTTCGAGAAGATCAAAAGCCGCAGCCAGCTGGTGGTCGGTTACCGCGACAAGGCTTTTCCCTTTTCCTTCACCGATGGCAAGTCGGCCGCCGGCTACAGCATCGAGCTGTGTGCGCCCATCGTGGAGCGCATCGCGCAGGCGTCCGGCGCAAAAAACCTGCGCGTGGTCTATCAGGCCGTCGAGCCCGAGCGCCTGGTCCGGCAACTGCAAAGCGGCGCCATCGACCTGATGTGCGCCAATACCAGCGATACCGAAGCCAGGCGCAAGCAGGTTGCCTTCTCGCCGCCGATTTTTTATGCGGCGGTCCGGGTCATGGTGCGCAGCCGCGACAAGCCGGCCGGGCTCGATCAGCTGGCCGGCAAAACCCTGGTGGTGCTGGGCGGGACCACGGCCGGGACGGCACTCAAGCGCTACGCCGCGGACAAGGGCCTGAGCTGGAAGGTGGCCAATGTGCTGGAGCACGATGCGGCGATGAGCCAGCTCAGCCTGGGCCAGGCCGCCGGTTATGCGCGGGATGATGTGCTGCTGCTGGACGCCATGACGACGCATCAAAACCCGGCTGAATTCAGCCTGCTGCCCGAGCGCCTGTCCTCGGAGCCGATTGCGATTGCCTACCGCCAGGGTG
>CBFGNA010000503.1:0-2301 GCA_965650045.1 uncultured Polaromonas sp. | reverse complement strand
TGCCGGGCAGGGCCTGGTCCCAGGGCACGCGGCCTTCGACAAACTCCATCACGTAGAAGGCGCGGCCGATCACGGCCTCGTCTTCACACAGGCAATACATTTTGGCGACTGGCACGTCCGTGCCCTGCAGGCCGCTCATGACCTTGAACTCGCGTTCGACCGCGTGCGCGGAGGGCAGCAGTTTGGCCACCGGTCCCGGTTTGGCGCGCATCACGTAGGCACGGTCCGGCGTGATCAGCTTGTAGGTCGGATTGGACTGGCCGCCCTTGAACATTTCCACGGTCAGCGGACCCTGAAACCCCGGCAACTCGTCCTGAAGGTAGGCGCTCAGCGCGGCGACATCGAAGGCATGCTGGCTGGAGACCTCACGGGTTCCGAGGAAATGGTCAAAGTTGCTCATCGGTTCATTTTTCCAGGTCGGCTTCAGAGATACGCAGCAGCGCTTCGCGGTTGCGCACCACCAGCCCGCCCGGCTCGATGCGGATCGCGTCCTCGCGTTCCATCGCCTTGAGTTCCTGGTTCACACGCTGGCGCGATGCGCCCAGCAACTGCGCCAATTCTTCCTGCGCCAGCTGCAGGCCGATGCGAACTTCGCGCCCGTCGCTCAGGCTGCTCACGCCGTAACTGCGCACCAGGTGCAGCAGCTGCTTGGCCAGCCGCGCGCGCAAGGGCAGGGTGTTGAGGTCTTCCACGAGGCCGTACAACTGACGGATGCGGCGCGCGTGCAGCCGCAGCATGGCTTCGTACAGCTCCACATGCGCAGCCAGGATTTTCCGGAAGTCGGCCTTGGCCACACACAGGATGGTGGTCTCGCCGTGGGCATACGCGTCGTGCGTGCGCCGGTCGCCGTCGAAAATCGCCACATCGCCGAACCAGATGCCGGGCTCCACATAGGTCAGCGTGATCTGTTTGCCCGAGATGGAGGTCGAACTCACGCGCACTGCGCCCTTGGCACAGGCAATCCATTGCTCCGGCGGGTCGCCGCGGGCGGCGATCAGTTCGCCATCCTTGAAACGTTGGACGTAAGCGCATCGAAGTATGTCGTGCCGGAGTGAGGGGGAGAGGGATGAAAACCAGCGGCCACCGTTGATGGCTTCTCGTTCATCTATCGTAAGAATGGGATCGTCCATGGCCTGTCTTTTGGGTGACTCACAAGCGTCTTATTGTCGCGCCAGAGACGCCACGCCTCGCGCCCATCTGTCGCCTCGGTGTCCGTGCAACGGCCGGCCGCGGGCGGCTCAGTCGTAACGGGGCGTGCGCTTTTCCAGGAAGGCCGAAATGCCTTCGCCGCCGTTGGGATGGTGCAGGTTGCGCACGAAGTGCGTCCGTTCGGCGTCCATTTGCTGGCCCAGGGTGTTGCCGGGGGCGTCGTTGATGAGCTCCTTGATGCTGCCCAGGACATTGGGTGCACGCGCATTGAGGGTGTCTGCCAGTTTCAAGGCTTCGTTCAGTGCATCACCCGGGGTGACGCAGCGATTGACCAGGCCGAGCGCGTGCAGCCGCGCGGCGCCCAGGCGTTCGCCGCACATCAGCAACTCGCTGACCAGGGGACGCGGCAGGGCACGGCTCAGGGCCCAGCTCCCGCCGCCGTCGGGTGAAAGCGCCACGCTGCTGTAGGCCATCACAAACACGGCGTTGTCGGCTGCCACCACCAGGTCGCAGGCCAGCGCCAGCGAAAACCCCGCACCGGCCGCCGCCCCTTCGACGGCGGCAATCACCGGCTTGGGGAAAGTGCGTATCGAGTCGATCCAGTTGTGCAGGCCGTTGATGCTTTGAATTTGCACCTCCTGCGGCTGCGCGCGGTTGGCCAGCAGGCGCTGCAGGTTGCCGCCTGCGCAAAAGGTGCTGCCTTCCCCGGTGATCACGACGCTGCGGATCTCGGGGTTGTTTTCGGCCGCGTTGAGTGCTTCGACACCGGCGGCATAAATTTCCGGACTCAATGCGTTGCGGAAATCCGGGTTGCTCAGGGTCAGCACCAGGGTGGTGCCGTCGCTGGTGCTTTTGAGTGCGCCTGCCATGTCAGTTCTTTCGGGGGGTGGAGTCGGCCATGAAGCTGGAGGTAGGGGGTCGCCATGCCAGCGGGCGTCGTGGATCTGGCTTGGCCAGGCCCCAGGCGCCGCCCCCAGGGAGTCTGCGAGACCTGAGAATCGTCGGCTGCAAATCGACCGCAGCGGTCCATTTTTCACCGCCTTCTTGAGCCATAGCTGGGCTATGGCCCTGCAAATCCGGCAAAAACTGTCCTCGCCGGGGCCGATTTTCGCTTTCGACGCCCCTGGCCCGACAGACGCCAGGAGGCGGGAA
>CBFGNA010000502.1:0-2301 GCA_965650045.1 uncultured Polaromonas sp. | reverse complement strand
AGTACGGCGACAAGCTCGAAGCCGGCGAGAAGGAAAGAATCGAAGCGGCCATCAAGGACATGGAAGAAGCGCTGCAGGGCGACAGCAAGGACGCCATCGACGCGAAGAACGCCGCATTGATGGACGCCAGCCAGAAGCTCGGCGAAAAGATGTATGCCGACATGCAGGCCTCCCAGGCGGCCCAGGGCGGTGGTGATGCCGGCGCCCAGCAGGACGCAGCCGCCAAACCGGCCGCCGACGACAATGTGGTGGACGCCGAGGTCAAGGAAGTCAAAAAGGGCTGACCCTTTTTGTTGTTTCAGCTGCGGCCATCAAGGCGGAATCGGGGCGTGCCCCCGCATTCCGCTTTGCCACATCCGGGCCACCGACATCTTTTTCACTGAACACGAGTTCCCATGGCCATCAAAAAAGACTACTACGACACGCTGGGCGTCCCGAAAAACGCCAGCGATGAGGACATCAAGAAAGCCTATCGCAAGCTGGCGATGAAGCACCACCCCGACCGCAACCAGGGGGACAGCAGCAAGGCGGCCGAGGAAAAATTCAAGGAAGCCAAGGAAGCCTACGAAATGTTGTCGGACGCGCAAAAACGCGCGGCCTATGACCAGTACGGCCACGCCGGCGTGGATCCGAACCGCGGCGGCGGTCCGGGCGCAGAAGGCTTTGGCGGTTTTGCCGAAGCCTTCGGCGACATCTTCGGCGATGTCTTCGGTGCCCAGCAGGGGCGTGGCGGCCAGCGCGGCGGCCGCCAGGTTTACCGCGGCGGCGACCTCAGCTACGCGATGGAAGTCACGCTGGAAGAAGCGGCCACCGGCAAGGACGCGCAGATCCGCATCCCGAGCTGGGACGATTGCAGCACCTGCAAGGGCAGCGGCGCCAAACCCGGCACCAAGGTGGTCACCTGCACCACCTGCCACGGCCACGGCGTGGTGCAAATGAAGCAGGGCTTTTTCAGCGTGCAGCAGACCTGCCCGCAATGCCGCGGCAGTGGCAAGCTCATTCCCGAACCCTGTGTCACCTGCCACGGCGTCGGCAAGACCAAAAGCAACAAAACCCTGGAAGTCAAGATTCCGGCCGGCATCGACGACGGCATGCGCATCCGCTCCACCGGCAACGGTGAGCCGGGCACCAACGGCGGCCCGCCGGGCGACCTGTACATCGAGATCCGGCTCAAGAAGCATGACATCTTCGAGCGCGACGGCGACGACCTGCACTGCGTGGTGCCCATCGGCATGGCGACAGCTGCGCTGGGCGGCGAGATTGAAGTGCCGACGCTGGCCGGCAAGGCTGCCATCGACATCCCCGATGGCACGCAAACCGGCAAGCAGTTCCGCCTGCGCGGCAAGGGCATCAAGGGCGTGCGCTCCAGCTACCCGGGCGACCTGTATTGCCACATCACGGTGGAAACGCCGGTGAAGCTGACCGAGCACCAGCGCAAGCTGTTCAAGGAACTCGACGAGTCCCTGAAAAAAGGCGGCGCCAAACATTCACCCACCGAGGAAAGCTGGACCGACAAGCTCAAGGGTTTCTTCAGCCCCTGATCATGCAACACACGGCGCAGTCTGCTATTGAATCAATAGCTGCCTGCGCCCGTCCAGCAAGGGCTGGAAGGGTTTTTGACCATGATGTCGGCCCCGGCGGTGAAACGCGCGCCAGGGATCCGGGACCTCGCGCAATCATTCTCAAAATGAAACACCGCGGCTGGTTCCGATAGGCGCGCCACGCTGCAGCGGGCCGGGCGCTGGCTTATAGTGCTTTTTGTTCATCACTTCCGCACAAGCCCTCTCATGAAAACCAAAGCCGCAGTCGCCTGGAAATCCGGCGAACCCCTGACCATTGAAACCGTGGACCTGCAGGGCCCGAAATTCGGCGAAGTGCTGGTCGAAATCAAGGCCACCGGCATCTGCCACACCGACTACTACACGCTGTCCGGCGCGGACCCGGAAGGCATCTTCCCCGCCATCCTCGGCCATGAAGGCGCGGGCATCGTGGTCGATGTCGGCCCCGGCGTCACCACCCTCAAAAAAGGCGACCACGTCATTCCGCTGTACACGCCGGAATGCCGCCAGTGCAAGTTCTGCCTGTCCCGCAAGACCAACCTGTGCCAGCTGATCCGCGGCACCCAGGGCAAGGGCCTGATGCCCGACGCCACCAGCCGCTTCAGCCTGGACGGCAAGCCCATCTTCCACTACATGGGCACCAGCACCTTCAGCAACTACACGGTGGCGCCGGAAATTTCGCTGGCCAAAATCCGTGAAGACGCCCCCTTCGACAAGGTCTGCTACATCGGCTGCGGCGTGA
>CBFGNA010000501.1:0-2301 GCA_965650045.1 uncultured Polaromonas sp. | reverse complement strand
CTGGAAGGGGAAAAGAAGCTATACGAAGCGCAGCGCTATGAGCGTCGATAGGGGTGTGCCTGGCCTGGCCTAGTCATACACCTCTGCGTCCGGGTCAGTGGCTTCCAGCTCGTAACTGGCGGCCAGCATGGCCAGGCGGCCGATCACACCATACATATAGAAGCGGTTGGGGCCGCTGGCGCCCGGCGCCACGCCCGGTTGCGGCAGGCGGCCGCTGTCGGCAAAGGCCAGCGGTACAAAGCTGGAACCTGGCGCATTGAGGTTTTCGTCGATGCCGCGGTCGGCGTGCACGCGGTAAAAGCCGCCCACCACGTAACGGTCCATCATGTAAACCACCGGTTCGGCCACGGCGTCGTTGATGCGTTCGTGGGTCTGCACGCCTTCCTGGATGATGACCTCGGTCAGCGGCTGGCCGTCCTTGGTGGTGCTCATCTTGTTTTTGGTCTTGCGGTTGAGCTCGTCCAGGTCCTTGACGTCGCGCACCGTCATGATGCCCATGCCGTAGGTGCCGTTGTCGGCCTTGATGATCACGAAAGGCTTTTCGTTGATCCCGTATTCCTTGTACTTGCGGCGGATCTTGGTCAGCAGCGCATCCACGTTGCTGGTCAGGCAGTCCATGCCGGCGCCTTCGGCCATGTTGACCTCGCCGCATTTGGCAAACATCGGGTTGATCAGCCAGGGGTCCACGCCCAGCAGCTTGCCGAAACGCTTGGAGACTTCCTCGTAGGCCTGGAAATGGCGCGACTTGCGCCGCACCGACCAGCCCGCGTGCAGCGGCGGCAGCAAGTACTGCTCGTTCAGGTCCTCCAGCATGCCGGGCGCGCCGGCCGACAGGTCGTTGTTGAGCAAAATCGTGCAGGGGTCGAAGTTTTTCAGGCCCAGGCGCCGGTCGGTGCGCACCAGCGGCTCCAGCGTGATCTGCTCGCCGGTCGGCAGGGTGAGCGTGGTCGGCTCGGTGATGTCGGGGCTCAGCGAGCCGAAACGCACGTTCAGGCCGGCCTGGTGGAAGATGCGCTTGAGCTGCAGCACATTCGACAGGTAAAAGGTGTTGCGCGTGTGGTTCTCGGGGATGACCAGCAGGTTGCGCGCCTCGGGGCAGATCTTTTCGATGGCCGCCATGGCCGCCTGCACCGCCAGCGGCAGCATCTCGGGCGTCAGGTTGTTCCAGCCGCCGGGGTAGAGGTTGGTGTCCACCGGCGCCAGCTTGAAGCCGGCATTGCGCACATCGACCGAGCTGTAAAACGGCGGCGTGTGTTCCATCCATTCCAGGCGAAACCAGCGCTCGATGGCCGGCGTCATGTCGAGGATGCGCTGTTCGAGCTCGTTGGTGGGGCCGTTCAGGGCGGTGATGAGGTGCGGAACCATGCGGCCACTTTCAGTCGTGATGTTGTGATCTGTGTCGGCGCTGACGACCGATTTTAGGGATATTGGGATGAGCCGAACGCGTTACAAGGGGTAAGCCCGGCGCGGGTGCGCGCCAGGCCGCGGGCCCGCGCGGCTAGCTGCGGACTTCGCCGTTGCCCAGCACCACGTACTTCAGCGAGGTCAGCCCTTCGATACCGACCGGCCCGCGGGCGTGGAACTTGTCGGTGCTGATGCCGATTTCTGCGCCCAGCCCGAACTCGAAACCGTCAGCGAAGCGGGTGCTCGCATTCACCATCACGCTGGCAGAATCAACTTCACGCAAAAAGCGCTGTGCATGCATGTGGTCGCGCGTGAGGATGGCGGCGGTGTGGTGGCTGGAGTACTGGTTGATGTGGGCAATCGCTTCGTCCAGACCCGCAACCACCTTGATGCTGATGATGGGCGCCAGGTATTCCTCGTACCAGTCCTGCTCGGTGGCGGGCTGGACCTTGGCCTGGGCGATGCCGGCCAGGATGGCCTGGGACTCCGCATCGCAGCGCATTTCGACGCCTTTGGCGGCATAAATCGCGCCGATCTTCGGCAAGAATTCGGCCGCCACGCCGCGTGCGACCAGCAGGCCCTCGCTGGCGTTGCAGGGGCTGTACTTTTGGGTCTTGGCGTTGTCGGCCACGGTGACGGCCATGGCGATGTCGCAGGGGTCGTCCACATACACATGGCAGTTGCCGTCCAGGTGTTTGATCACCGGGACTTTCGCGTCGCGGCTGATGCGCTCGATCAGGCCCTTGCCGCCGCGCGGGATGATCACATCGACGTATTGCGGCATGGTGATCAGCAGACCCACGGCTTCTCGGTCGGTGGTCGGCACCAGTTGCACCGCATCCGCCGGCAGGCCGGCCCCGGTCAGGGCCTGCTGCACCAGCGCGGCCAGCGCCTTGT
>CBFGNA010000500.1:0-2313 GCA_965650045.1 uncultured Polaromonas sp. | reverse complement strand
AGCTTAGGCGCCCTGCGCGGCCTGCACCGGCCGCAACCGGACATGCGTCCGGTTTATGCATGAAAAATGGCTCCAGCCCTTGCGGGACGGGCGCAAGCAGCTATCAAATAAAGAGCAGGCCAGCGGCCGGGAGAGGACTCAGGCGGAGGGGCTCAGGCGGAGGGGCTCAGGCAGGGACAGCCAGGCCGCGGGCATGGTGCGGGCGCGCCGCCGGCAGCGGTAGTGCAGCGGGCACGCGCGGCGCGGCGCTGACGGGAACGGTGACGGTGACCGGCACGGTAACGGGCAGCAGCACCGGCAAGCGGCTATCCGCAGGCGGCAGATAGGGCAGCAAGTCGGCAAAACGCGCCGCCAGGCCCGGCCGCACCCAGTGGCGCATCCAGGCAGCCAGCACCAGGCGGTGGTCGCCCTGGCGCAGGCTGGCCGCAAACACGGGATGGCTGAAAGCGTCTGCAACCTGCTGCTCGACCAGCGGCGTGGCCTCGTCGGCGACCCAGTCGAAAAACGCCGGGGCCACCTGGAGAAAGCGCGCCGAGACCAAGGCCGTCACCATCTCATCCAGCGCCGCAACGGCAATGAGGCAGGCCTCGTTCTGGCAAAGGGTGCGGGTGCGGATCATGGGTGGCTGGGTCTGTTTGTTTGAACAACAGCCTGATGGTGCACCGGGCAGGTGACACCTTCGTGTCAGACGTTTTCCCGACTCGCGCCGATTTGGCAGAAATGCCACACGCCTTTGCGCACCGAAAGCACGCAGGGGCGCGCAGGGGGCAGAAACGAATTCAGGCGGCGAGCGCCCGGTCCACCGCTTCGTGCAAATGCTGCAGGCCGAAGGACACGTCGACATACACGCCATTGACGTAAAACGCCGGCGTGCCGCGCAGGCCCAGGCGGCGTCCGCTTTCCAGGTGCTCCTGCACACGCTGCAGGTACACGCGGTCCTTCATCTCGAACTGGTAACGCGCCATGTCCAGCCCGACCAGGCTGGCGTAACCCGCCAGGTGTTTGTCCTTGAGGTGCTGCTGGTTCTCGAACAACATGTCATGGAAAGCCCAGAACTTGCCCTGGGCGGCGGCGGCCTCGGCCGCTTCGGCCGCCAGCTCGGCATGCGGGTGCGCTTCACGCTGCGGATAGTGGCGGTAAACAAAACGCAGCTGCTTGCCGAAATGGTTGCGAAGAATGACCACGGCAGGATGCGCCTGGGCGCAGGACGGGCATTCGAAATCGCCATACTCCACCACCGTGACCGGGGCCGAAGCCAGGCCGAGAATGTGGTCCACCGCGTCGTCGGGCTGCAGCAGCGGGTCAGGATGGGCCGGATGGTTCATGTCAGTCCCCAGTGAATGTGCAAGGTTCAGAGCGCGTGGAACTTGGCCCAGCGGACAATGTCGGCGGCTCCCATGGCACCGGCCTGGCGCGCCACCTCACGGCCGTTGACGAACAGCGCCAGGGTCGGGATGCTGCGGATGTTAAAACGCGTGCCGAGCGCCGCGGAAGCTTCGGTGTCCACCTTGGCCACCCGGAAGGCCGGCTCAAGTTCTGCCGCGGCCTGCTCATAGGCGGGTGCCATCTGTCGGCATGGCCCGCACCAGGGCGCCCAGAAATCGACCAGCACAGGAATCTGGCTGCGACTGATGTGCTTGTCAAACGCCTCTTCGCCCAGCGCCACCGGATGCCGGGTGAACAGCGCCTGGTGGCAGCTGCCGCAGTCGGGCGCCTTGGCCAGGTCCTCCTGCCGCACCCGGTTGGTGGTGTGGCAATGCGGGCAGACGATGTGCAGGGATTCAGCCATCATGCGTGCCCGGCGTGCTTTTCAGCGGGAAGGTCAGCTGCTGGCTTCGTCCAGCGCCTTGCACGAAGGTGCACACACAGCGTGGGACTTGCCCAGCACCTTGCGGGTGCCCATTTGCGAACGGGGACGGTGTTTGCCACACATGAAACACGACATGGTGGCCGCGCCGAAAGAGGCGGACGCCACAAAAGGCGAGCCCGACACCTTGGATTTGTAGCGCAGCCCGTCAGCGAGGACAGTGGTTTTTGCATCAGCTCTGGCCATAGGGGGTTCCTTTGTTGGATGAGCGCATGGCGCGCTCGATGACTTGCCTGGCTTGCTGCTCGGCGCTGAGAGAACTTTCCAGCGGAGAGCGGCACAAGCCCGCGTACTGGTAATTGATATTTTCGTACAACTCGGCCGCGGCCGGGTGGCTATCGAGCAAAGCCCCCAGGTCGGTGCCGGACGGCACGCCGCCCAGGGCCTCTGCCAGGTGGTTCACCACGGACAGGTATTGCTCCGGGCCCACAGGCTCGGCACTGTGC
>CBFGNA010000499.1:0-2317 GCA_965650045.1 uncultured Polaromonas sp. | reverse complement strand
GTAATGCGCTGCCCCCCGCGGGGGCTGATTTCCCTTGGGACGGCCCGGCGGGAAATGGCCCTTGCCTCATGCGTTTGCCCCTGGGTAGCGATGGGTCGCGGCCTGTAGGGGCACTTCGGTGCGCTCCGCCACGCGCATCACGGCGCTGCGTGCGCGCGGATTGGCAGCAACCTCCTGCTCACCGGGCTTGACGCGTCCCAGTGATTTGAGGTGCATGGGCTTGGGCACGGCAAAGGGCGCGCGGCGGTCATAAACCTCGCGCGAATGTTCGGCGATGAATTGCTTGACGATGCGGTCTTCCAGCGAATGGAAACTGATCACCACCAAACGTCCTCCCGGTTGCAATACTTTGAGCGAAGCCTCTAGCGCCTGTTGCAGCTCTTCAAGCTCGGCGTTGATGAAAATCCGAAAAGCCTGAAATGTGCGCGTTGCAGGGTCCTTGCCCGGCTCGCGGGTTTTGACCGCGCCAGCCACGACCTCGGCCAGTTCAGCGGTGGTGCCAATAAGGCCCCGCTCCTGTCGGCGACGATCAATCGCCTTTGCGATCTGCCCAGCAAACCGTTCTTCGCCATATTCACGAATGACCTCCGCAATGCTGTCTGTCTCCGCACCGGCCAGCCACTCGGCGACGCTTTGCCCCCGCGTGGTGTCCATGCGCATGTCCAGCGGGCCATCGCCGCGAAAGGAAAAACCGCGCGCCGGGTTGTCGATCTGCGGCGAACTGATGCCCAGATCCATCAACACGCCGGCGGCACAACCCGCCGCCAGGTCGCCCAGATGCATAAAGCCTTCGTGGCGTATCGAAAAACGCGCATCGGCCAGCCTGGCCGCTTCGGCGACGGCTTCGGGATCCTTGTCGAAGGCGGTCAACCGGCCTTGCGCCGACAGCTCCGAAAGAATCAGGCGGGAATGGCCCCCGCGACCAAAGGTCGCGTCGATGTAGTGGCCGTCCGGTTGGATGTGAAGCGCTGTAACTGCTTCGTTCAACAAGACGGTGCGATGTGTCCATGTGTCTTGCACCGCCATCTTTCAGAATGAAAAATCCCGGAAGACGTCGGGCATGGGGCCCTTCATCTGCTCGGCTTCCTGGGCCGCGTAGGTCGCCGCATCCCAGAGCTCGAAGGAGCTGCCCATGCCGAGCAGCACCGTGTCCTTGCTGATGCCCGCCGCAGCGCGCAATTCAGGGGACACCAGCACACGGCCGCTGGCGTCCATGTCCACATCCATTGCATTGCCCAGAAAAATCCGCTTCCACCACTGTGCGTCCATGGGAAGCGCAGCAATACGTTCGCGAAATTTTTCCCACTCGTTGCGCGGGAATATCATGAGACACCCGTGCGGATGTTTGGTGATGGTGAGCTGGCTGCCGGCCGTCGCGCTCAGCACGTCACGATACCGGGTCGGCACAGAAAGCCGCCCCTTGGTATCGAGAGCTAAAGATGACGCGCCTTGAAACACTGCTAAAAACCTTTGGAAAACACTTTTCACCACTAAATTGCACTTTTTCCCACTTTATCAGGAAAGTTTTGGGGTGCAAGGGCTTTGCAACAAATTTTTTCAATGAAATCAAGCACTTAGAAAGCTATTTCAAAGCGGGCGCGCATCAAAAGATGTTCTAAATTAAGCACTTAGACGGCTTAATGAAAGTGTTGCCTTAAGCCATTGCGGCATAAAGCGGATTGGAGGGGTGAGGACCCTGGGTGAAGTCGAATGCGCAAGGCTTCCAAGGGCAGGCAGGCGCGAATTGCCTGAGGGGGAGGCCGCTGCTGGCGCCTTCAGCGCGGACAGCGCTGAAAAAACAGGCAACAGGGCCTTGCGGCAAGCGCAAAAACAACTTGGCGCTTAGCTTGCCCGTTAGACGGTAGAGGGCGGGGACGGCGTCAGTCGACGCGTGAGAGCACCCGGGCGTGTTCGGTGATGCCGATCACATTGAAGAACGCGGCCACCAGGCGGTGCACGTCGGTGAACTGCACGGCACGGTTTTCCGACTCGCGGGCCGACACCCAGTTCAGCAAGGTCCCCGCAGCCGAAAAGTCAACACGGATCAGTTTGGCGCATGAAATCACCATGATGTCGGCGCCCATGAGCTTGGCTTCCAGCTTGTCCAGTACCTCGATGGCGTCGCCCTCGATCTGGCCCGACAGCTCCACCGCGAACAGATTGGACATCTGTGAATTGCCATCCATCTGGGTATCGCCGTCCATCACGCTGCTGATGCTGGAGGGTGAGGAATCGCGGTAAACGTCGCCAATGATGGCCTGCCCGCTGACGGCGGCGCCCTGCGGATCCAGTGCCTTGTATTCGCAGCGTGCACTGT